>JAODNB010000228.1 GCA_025464795.1 Frankiales bacterium | reverse complement strand
TGATCGGCGTCATCTACGGCGCCCTCCTGGCCATGGGTCAGAAGGACCTGAAGCGGCTGGTGTCGTACACGTCCATCGCGCACTTCGGCTACATCGGGCTCGGCTGCTTCGCCTTCACGACGCAGGCGGGCACGGGCGCCGTGCTCTACATGGTCAACCACGGGCTCTCGACCGGTGCCCTGTTCATGGTGATCGGGTTCCTCATCAACCGCGGCCGGAGCCGGATGGTGGACGACTACTCCGGCATCGCGAAGCCGGCGCCGGTGCTCGGGGCGCTGTTCTTCTTCGCGGGCCTGAGCGCCCTGGCCCTCCCGGGTCTGTCGACCTTCGTCAGCGAGTTCCTCGTGCTCGTCGGGAGCTATGCGCACTACAGGGTCGCGACGATCATCGCGACGACCGGCATCATCCTGGCCGCCCTCTACATCCTGCTGGCCTACCAGCGCACGATGCAGGGCCCGGTGAAGGTCGCGCACGAGGCGATGAAGGACCTGAACGTTCGTGAGATCGCGGCGCTGGCACCGCTTCTCGCCCTGATGCTGCTCCTCGGCTTCTACCCCAAGCCGGTCACCGACATCATCAACCCGGCTGTGAAGGCGACCATGCAGGACATCGGCGCGCACGACCCGGCCCCCACCGACGCCCTGCCGACTCGGCCGACCGGGAGCAAGTAGATGCCCAACGACATCCAGGCGCCTTCGATCGCCTACCTCACGCTGCTGCCGATGCTCATCGTCTTCGGCGGTGCGACAGTCGGCGTCCTCGTGGAGGCGTTCGTCCCAGCTCGGCTGCGCCGCACCGCCCAGATCACCGTCGCCGTCGTCTCGCTCCTGGCTGCGCTCGTCGACGTGATCCACCTGTGGAACCAGCACACCAGCAGGCTGGTCGTGGAGTCAGCGCTCGCCATCGACATGCCGGCGCTGTTCCTCCAGGGCACGCTGTGCGTCCTGGGGCTGCTGAGCATCCTGCTCCTGTCGGAGAACGCGCTCGACGGCAGTGGTGGGCACGTGGTCAGCCAGGCGGCGAACCTCCCCGGGTCGCGCGAGGACCTCCGGCTCGCGGAGAGCGAGCACGTGCAGACCGAGGTCTACCCGCTCGCGCTGTTCGCCCTCGGCGGGATGCTGCTGTTCACGGCCTGCAACAACCTGCTCCTGATGTTCGTCGCCCTCGAGGTGCTCTCGCTCCCACTCTACCTGATGGCCGGACTGGCCCGACGCCGACGGCTGCTGTCGCAGGAGGCCGCGCTCAAGTACTTCCTGCTCGGTGCGTTCGCCTCTGCGTTCTTCCTGTACGGCGTCGCCCTGCTGTACGGCTACGCCGGCAGCGTGGACCTCGGCGACATCCTCGGAGCCACCAGTGTCGCCGGCAAGAGCGACGCGCTGCTCTACCTGGGCATCGCCATGCTGGGCGTGGGGCTGCTGTTCAAGGTCGGTGCCGTCCCGTTCCAGGCATGGACACCGGACGTCTACCAAGGCAGCCCGACGCCGGTCACCGCTCTCATGGCGGCCTGTACGAAGGTCGCCGCGTTCGGTGCCCTGCTGCGGGTCTTCTACGTCGCCTTCGGTGCGGCCAAGTGGGACTGGCGCCCGATGATGTGGGCCGTGGCCATCCTCACCATGGTGGTCGGCGCCATCCTCGCGGTGACCCAGACCGACGTGAAGCGCATGCTCGCCTACTCCTCGGTCGCCCACACCGGGTTCCTGCTCGTCGGCGTCATCGCGATCAACAAGAGCGGGCTGTCCGGCACCCTGTTCTACCTGCTGACGTACGGCCTCACGACGGTCGCCTCGTTCGCGATCGTCAGCCTGGTCAGGGACTCTGCAGGAGAGGCCACCCACCTCGCGCAGTGGGCTGGACTCGGCAAGCGCAGTCCCCTGGTGGCAGCGACGTTCGCGTTCCTGCTGCTGGCCCTCGCGGGCATTCCGCTGACCAGCGGGTTCATGGCGAAGTTCGCGGTCTTCAAGGCCGCCTTCGAGGGCGGCGCCACGGCCCTGGTCGTCGTCGGCGTCATCGCCAGCGCCATCACCGCGTTCTTCTACGCCCGCGTCATCGTCTTGATGTTCTTCCAGGAGCCGGCCGCGGACGGTCCGACCGTGGCGCTGCCCAGCGTCTACACGACCGTCGCCATCACCCTGTCGGTCGCGTTCACCGCCATCCTCGGTGTCTACCCGCAGCTCGGCCTGGACCTCACCAGGACCGCCTCGGTCTTCGTGCGCTGAGCGATGGCGACTTCGGCCGACCTGCTCGGCACCACCGACCCCGCCCTCCAGGCCGCTCTCGGCCAGGGCCTCGAGCGGGTCGAGGAGCGGCTGCGCGAGGTCGTCCGCAGCAGCCACCCGATGCTCGCTGAGGCGGCCTCCCACCTCATCGCGGCGGGTGGCAAGCGCTTCCGTCCGCAGCTCGCTCTGCTCGCCGCCCAGTTCGGTGACGCGGACGCTCCCGCAGTCGTGGACGCGGCCGTCGTCGTCGAGCTCACGCACCTTGCCACGCTGTACCACGACGACGTGATGGATGAGGCTCCCCTTCGCCGCGGGGTGCCGAGCGCCAACACCCGCTGGACCAACGCCGTCGCCATCCTGACCGGTGACTACCTGTTCGCGCGCGCGTCCGACCTCACTGCAGGCCTTGGCACCGAGGCCACGCACCTGCAGTCGCGGACCTTCGCCCGTCTCGTCGAGGGGCAGATCTCCGAGACCGCCGGGCCGGCGCAGGGGGAGGACCCCATTGCCCACCACCTGCAGGTGCTGGCGGACAAGACCGGCTCGCTCATCAGCACCTCTGCCCGACTCGGCGCCATGATGGCCGGCGTCGACGCGGTCCTGGTCGACACCCTCGCCGAGTACGGCGAGGTCATCGGCATGGCCTTCCAGCTCTCGGACGACCTCATCGACGTGCTGAGCGACGGCCGCCAGTCGGGCAAGACCCCCGGCACGGACCTGCGCGAGCACGTCGCCACCCTCCCGGTGCTGCTCGCCCGGGCGGCCGGCGACACCGAGCTGCTGGCCCTGCTCGACGGTGACCTCAGCGCCGACAGCGCCTTGGACGAGGCTCTCCACCAGCTGCGGGCCCATCCTGCGATGGCCCAGGCCCAGGAGCAGCTGGAGGCCTACGTCGGTCGCGCCCGCACCGTGGCGGAGTCCCTCCCGGAGGGTCCCGCACGCGACGCGCTCGTCGCCCTGGCCGTCTTCTGCCTCGCCCGCACGGGTTGACCACCCCCGTTCCCGTGGAGGTGGTCCTCGACCGAGGGCCCGCAGTCCGGCTGTCCCTGTTCGACCTGGGGCTGGCGTGCTGTGCGGTCGAGTTCGTCGCGGCGACCCTCGACCAGGAGGCGTTCGCGGCCGTCGGGGACGAGGCTGCCGGACTGGAGGAGGCGAACGTCCTGGTCGTCAGCGGCACGCTGACCGATGTCACGGCCCCCGCCGTGATCGCTGCCTATGCGGCGATGCCTGAGCCCCGCTGGGTCATGAGCTTCGGCGCGTGCGCCAACACCGGCGGCCCCTACTGGGACAGCTACGCGGTCACGAAGGGCGTCGACCAGCTGCTGCCTGTCGATGTCTACGTGCCGGGCTGCCCCCCGCGGCCAGAGGCGCTCCTGCTGGCGCTCAAGGAGCTCCAGCAGCGATGACGTGGTTCGACAGGGTGCAGGCGGCGAGGGACGAGGGCTTCACGTTCTTCGACTTCCTCACCGCCGTCGACCTCGAGGCCGAGGGCTTCGAGGTGGTCCTGAGGCTGTGGGATCCCCTACGCCACAAGGAGATCCTGCTCCGGGAGCAGGTGCCCCGTGACGCCCCGTCGCTGCCCACCGTGACCGACCTCTTCAAGGGCGCCGGCTGGCACGAGCGCGCGACCGCCGAGATGTTCGGCATCGCCTTCGTGGGTCATGAGACGCAGCGGCTGCTGCTGTCGGAGGCGTTCGACGGCACGCCGCTCCGCAAGGACTTCGTCCTGGCCGCCCGGGTCGCCAAGCGATGGCCGGGTGCGAAGGAACCAGGGGAGTCCGACGCCGACCTGCAGGCGCCCAGTCGGCGACGGCTGCAGGCACCCGGCACGCCCAAGGACTGGGGCCCGCAGTGACCCCGTACGAGATCGGGCTTGCCGCGCTGCGCGCCTCGAAGGAGCAGGGCCCGCCGCCGCGCTCGCGAGGGGTGATCGCCCTGCTCGAGGAGAACTGCACGGTCTGCATGCTGTGCGCGCGGGAGTGCCCTGACTGGTGCATCGAGATCGACTCGCACAAGGAGACGGTTCCCCCGCGGACCGAGCGCGGCAGACCGCGGGTGCTGCACCGGTTGGACCGCTTCGCCATCGACTTCGGGCTGTGCATGTGGTGCGGCATCTGCGTAGAGGTGTGCCCCTTCGACGCGCTGTTCTGGTCGCCGTCCTTCGAGCACCAGACGCACGAGGCGCAGGACCTCGTCCACGAGCGCGAGCAGCTGAGGGAGTGGCTGGGCAGCGTCCCACCACCGCCCCTGCTCGAGGGAACGTCAGGCACCTGAACAGCGTTGTACGAGGCATGCACAGGCACCACAGCTACTTCAACGGGTTCAAGACCGCAGTCCTGCTCGGCGGCCTGTCGAGCCTGCTGCTGCTCGCCGGCGGGGTGCTCGGCGGCCGCGGTGGGCTCGTCATCGCCGTCTTCATCGCACTGGCCATGAACGGCTACGCCTACTTCAACTCCGACAAGCTGGCGCTCAGGTCCATGCACGCGCAGCCGGTGACCCGCGAGCAGGCCCCCGAGATCTACGCCATCGTGGAGGAGCTGGCGGGCAAGATGCAGATCCCGATGCCGGCGATGCACATCAGCCCCACCGCCGCCCCCAACGCGTTTGCGACGGGCCGCAACCCGGACCACTCGGCCGTCTG
Organism: Frankiales bacterium; assembly: GCA_025464795.1. GTDB lineage: Bacteria > Actinomycetota > Actinomycetes > Mycobacteriales > SCTD01 > RYN-111. The sequence continues at coordinate 16,086 of JAODNB010000228.1, read as the reverse complement.
CTGCACCAGCGGCATCCTCGAGATCCTCGACCAGCGGGAGCTTCGGGCGGTGCTCGCGCACGAGCTGGCCCACGTGGGCAACCGTGACATCCTCATCAGCTCGGTGGCCGCCACCATCGCCACGGTCATCAGCTTCGTCGCTCAGATGGCGCAGTTCGCAGCGATCTTCGGCGGCGGTCGGGACGACGAGGACAGCAACCCGATCGGGATGCTCGCGTTCGCCTTCCTCGGCCCCGTCGCCGCAGGCGTGATCCAGATGGCCATCAGCCGCAGCCGCGAGTATCAGGCGGACGAGACCGGCGCCCAGGTCTGCGGTGACCCGCTGGCCCTCGCCAGCGCCCTGCGCAAGCTCGAGGCGGGGGTGGCCGCACGGCCGCTGCCGTCCGACCCGAAGCTCGCTCCGACCAGCTCGATGATGATCGCGAACCCCTTCAGGGGCGGTGGGGTCACGAAGCTGTTCAGCACGCACCCGCCGATGGCTGATCGCATCGCGCGGCTCGAGGCCATGGCGGCTTCCCGCTAGCTCTCCGACGGCCGCACCCCCGGGCGGCCGGACGAGACGGCCGGCACCTTCACCCCCCGAAGGTGCCGGCCTTCGTCGGTTAGCGGTAGTTGGTGAACTGGATCGCGAAGTCCAGGTCCTGGCCCTTGAGCAGGGCCATCACCGCCTGCAGGTCGTCCTTCTTCTTGCCGCTGACGCGGAGCTGGTCGCCCTGGATCTGGGCCTGCACGCCCTTGGGGCCCTCCTCACGGATGATCTTGGAGACCTTCTTCGCGTTGTCCATGCTGATGCCCTCCGCGACCTTCGCGGTGAGGCGGTACTCCTTGCCCGACTGCTGAGGTTCGCCGGCCTCAAGGGTCTTCAGCGAGATCTGCCGCTTGACCAGCTTCTCCTTGAAGACGTCGAGCAGGGCGGCGCAGCGCTCCTCAGCCGAGGCCTTGATGATGATGTCCTCGCCCGACCAGGCGATCTCTGCGCCGGTGCCCTTGAAGTCGTAGCGCGTCGCTGCTTCCTTGGCCGCCTGGTTCAGGGCGTTGTCCACCTCCTGGCGATCGACCTTGCTGACGATGTCGAACGACGGGTCGGCCACGTCTGACTCCTCCTCGGTGATTCGGGTATTCTCTCAGGTGCACCAGGCGGATTGCCCGAGTGGTCAATGGGAGCGGACTGTAAATCCGTCGGCTTAGCCTACGAAGGTTCAAACCCTTCATCCGCCACCAGCGTGCGGGAGCAGCCCCTGAGGAATCAGGGGCTGCTCTGCGTTTCACACCCCCAGGGCGTGCCGGGCCCGTCTGACCACCCGATAGCCCTGAGTGCGCAGCCGCGGCCGCCTCTCGCCCAGCCGGCCCTCGCCGCGCAGCAGGGCACGGACCTCGGAGGCCTCGGTCCGGTCGGTGATGGTGGCTCTGGCGACGGCCATCGGGACGTCGTCCTCGTGGCTCAGGGCGTTCTTCACCCCGGCGCCACTGGTGTAGCCGGCGTCGGTCGCCTCGGCGAGGACCCGCCGGTCGTGGGCGCCGTGCGGGTAGGCGATGCCGTCGACCGGCCGCCCCAGGAGGTCTTCGAGCCGGGCCTTGCTGTCGCGGACCTGACGGCGCAGCTGCTCGCGGCGAAGGACGTCCAGGTGGAGGTGGTCCATCGAGTGCGAGCCGACCTCGATCCCGGGGACCTGTCCGAGCTCGCGCAGTCCCTCGACCGTCAGCATCCCGGGGCGGCCCAGGTAGGAGCTGGTGACGTACACGGTGCAGGGCAGGCCTGCCTCGGCGAGCTCCACGGCCGCAGGCAGCTGGGACTCCTCGCCGTCGTCGAAGCTGATCACGGCCAGGTCGTCCAGCGGGCTGCGCCGACGAAGCCGGTTCACGTAGTCGGCCACCGTGATGATGGTTCGGCCGCTGTCCAGGACAGCCTGGACGTCCTCGGTGAAGCGCCGGTTGCTGACGGTCCAGAGGTCGGGTGCCTCACCGATGCCGTGGTAGAGCAGGACGGGTACGGCCGTCACGAGATCCCCTTCTTCTGCTGGCGCAGGCTCCTGCTCAGGGCCAGAGGACCGTAGGCCATGCCGAGCAGCTCCAGCGCCATGAACGACCGGGGGTAGTCGCGGCCGCGGTCGGCGTTCTTGGTCGACGTGGGGGACAGCGCGTGCCGGACCGCGAGGGGCAACCGACGAGATATCTCCCTGCGCTGCTCCGGCGACTGCGACGCCTGGCGCAGCATCGAGGCCGTCAGGCCGACGCCGTAGCGGAACAGCTGCTTGCCCCACAACCGGGTCGAGGCCCGGTGCCGGTGCCACACCACCGCAGCAGGCTCGTACAGCAGAGTCCGTCCGGACAGCACGATGCCGAGCTGCATGACCAGGTCCTCACCGCCGTGGGTCGGGGTGCCCGCGCCGAGGACGACGTCGTAGCCGCCCACCGCCCGCAGGTCGTCGGTGCGGAACCCGACGTTGGCCCCCGACCCGAACGACCCGGGAAGGTAGGGGTAGAGCGGGGAAGGGGAGGCCGGCAGAGGATGGCGGATCACCTCGAGGCCCTTGGAGAAGCCGCCCCACTCCTCGAGCAGCAGCTGGCCCCGGGTCCTCGTCTCGAGCGGCAGGATCAGACCCGTCACGCAGGCGGCTCCCTCGCCGCTCCAGAGCGCCGCCACGATCCGCCCGGCCCAGTCGGGGGACGGGATGACGTCGTCGTCGACGAACAGCACGACGGGCGTCGTCGTGGCACGGAGCCCGGCGTTGCGTGCGGCAGAGATCCCTCGGACCGTCTCCGACACGAGCCGTACGCGGGGACGCGCGACACCGCTGGAGTCCCAGTCCCCCGGCCGGTTGTCGACCACGATGACCTGGAGCGGTGCGTAGGTCTGGTTCAGCAGCAGGTCGATGATGAGCTCGAGCCCGTGCGGGCGGTCGCCGATCGTCGTGATGACCGCTGTGACCTCCGGGCGCTCGTCCTGCAGCGCAGCCTGCCAGGTGCACGGCGTGGTCTCGGCCTCGTGCGCGGCGACCTGCGAGGCGAACAGCTGCAGGCCACGGGCACGGGGGTCCTCCGCGGTCAGCGGCAGCATTCCGACCGGGCGGCCGTGGACAGTCGCGAGCAGCGCGGCGGCGGCATCCGGCACGGGGCTGTCGTCGAGCAGCTCGAGCACCGGTGCAGCCGGCTCGGCATCGACCCAGCCCACCGGGCCCGGGTGCCGACGGCGACTCCTGCGATACAGGAGCGGACCCTCGATCAAGCCCTTGCGCTCTGCCTTCAGGAGCTGCTCGCGCTCGGGCGTGAGAGGAACCGACTGGTGCTGGTCGTTGACTCGGCGGGCCCCTTGTACGAGCCCACGCGGGAGGCGTCGGGCGCCGTCGGCCGTGAGCGCGTGCTTGGCCAGGTAGGCGGTCAGGCCGCTACCGTAGCCGCGCATCTGCTCCTGGAGCTCAGGCAGCGCCCGGCGGTGCGTGTGCCAGACGATCGCGGCCGGCTCGTAGCGGAGTCGCCACCCTCCCAGCAGGGTGCGCGCCAGCAGGTCGAGGTCCTCCCCGCCGCGACTCGGGGTGCCGGCGCCCAGGGCCTCGTCGAAGCCGCCGAGCGCCTGGAAGACCCTGGTGCGGATGGCCAGGTTCGCGCCCGTCCCGAGGTCGCCGCCCCGGTAGGGCTGCAGCGGATCGGTCCTGCGGTCGGCCAGGGTCACCTCGGAGGGCTTGCACCGGCTCGACCAGGACACCCGCCCGTCGAAGTACACCTGTGCCGGCGTCATGAGCTCGTCGGCGACGACCATCCCCGTCACGACCCCCGTCTCCGGAGCCAGCGTGAAGGCCCGCTCGAGCGCCTCCACCCACCCCGCGTCGACCCGTACGTCGTCGTCGGTGAAGGCGAGCACGCCGCCCTTGGCAAGGCTCGCCCCGTGGTTGCGGGCGCGGGACAGCCCGGGCTCCTCCATCCGCACGTAGCGGACCCGGTCGTCGCCGAGCTTTGCGACCACCTCGCGGGTCGAGTCGGTGCTGGAGGCGTTGTCGACAACGATGACCTCGAACGCGCCCGTGCACAGCAGGAGCGAGCTGACGGCCCGGCCCACGGCGTCCGGCCGCTCGCGGGTGGCGACGATGACGCTGATGAGCCCCCCCGAACCCGGCCACGGCCCGGACCGTTCCCACGAGGGATCGGCCAGGTGCTCCTCGAGCGCACTGCGCACTCCAGCGAGGTCGACCAGTGCCTCTGAGCTGAGCTCGGCCGGACCGGTGATGGTGGCGAACCCGAGCGGACGCCCCTGGGCCCTGAGCAGGACCCGGGCGGACGACACGGAGACGCTGAGGGAGGGCGACAGGAGCACGTCGTGGTCGGTGACGAGGTCGAAGGTCAACGTCGACCTCCGATCCTGGCCAGCTGACCGGAGTGCCCGCGAGCCACGCGACGGGCTCGTAAATAGAGGCGCGGGCTGGCGAGCATGCCGCGCAGCTCGAGGACGGACAGCTCCGGCGGTGACTCGCGCGCCGCCGCAGCCTTCGGACGCCCGGGCCGCAGTGCCTGGAGCAAGGTGCCGAGCTTGCGCAGAAGGCCCCATCGCATGCGGTTGCTGCGCAGCAGCCACTTGACCTGCACCGCCCCGAAGCCGGTGCCGTAGGTGAAGACCTGCTGGTCCAGCGACTCGGGGTCGCGGCGGTGCTCGTGCCAGCAGACCGCCCTCGGCTCGTAGACCAGGGTGTGACCGCGCAGCACGAGGTGGCTGAACGCGTCGATGTCCTCGCCACCGCCGGTCAGGCTGCCGGCGCCCAGCGCCACGTCGAAGCCGCCGATCTCCTCCAGGCAGGCGCGGGTGAACGCCATGCTGTTGCCGCTGCCGAAGGAGCCCCCGCTGAACGGGTAGACCAGGTGGTCGTCGGCGGTGTTGACCTTGAGGTCGAACGATCGCCGGACCATCCCACGAGCGAAGCCGCCGTACCCCTCGAAGTGCAGCTGCGCAGGGGTCTCCAGCTCGAGCGGGAGCACCAGCCCGGTCGAGACGGATGCCTCCTGGGCGACGAGGGGCGCCGTGAGCCAGCGCAACCACTGCGGGTCGACGACCGCGTCGTCGTCGGTGAAGGCGAGGATGGGAGCGGTGCTCTCGGCGATGCCCCGGTTGCGGGCGGCCGACAGGCCGGGAACGGGCTCGTCGACGATGCGCAGCCGCCGGTCGTCGATCGCGTCCACCACCGCTCGAGCCTCGCCGGTCGCTGGCCGGTTGTCGACGACGAGCACCTCGAAGGCCGTGTGGTCGAGGGCGAGCAGGGACGTCAGGACCCTGGTCAGCATCTCCGGACGGCCGACCGTGCAGACGACGACGCAGACCTCACCTGTCGCGGGCAGGTCGGGGGCACGGGTCGGAGGCAGGTCGCCCACCGCTCGCCGTAGCTCGGCGTCGGTGGCAGAACCCTGCCGGAGCGGGACCCCGACCCAGGCGGCGGGCTGTCCTTGTTGTCGCACCAGCACGCGTGCGAAGCCGTAGCGGCTGTCCAGCGACAGCTCCAGCGAGCCCTCCCACGGCAGGTCCAGCACGGCGACGGGCGCCCCGACCAGAGCGTCGGGTTCCGCCGACGGCTCGGGTTCGGCTACCCGCTCCGGGACCTTGCGCAGCAGTCCGGCACCCTGCCTGACGGTGTGGGGGCGGAGCACGACCAGGCTCAGCAGCCACGTTGCGCTCGCGGCGAGCAGCGACAGGACGAGGCCGGGAGCTCCGGGAACCGCGTCCAGGACGAGCAGTCCCACTGCGCCTCCTGCGAGGCCGCCCGCGGCCGCCTCCAGGACCCGCGCGAGCATGGTCGTGGCGGGCGCCTTCGTGCTCCGGGACGCCCTCGTGAAGCTGTACGCGGTGCCGACAGCCACGGCCGTGACGACCGCGATCGCGGCTCCGAGAGGGCCCTTCGCGTACACGAGCGGTCCGAGCAGGACGAGCACAGCCGCGAGCTGCCACTGCTGGACGCGGCGCATGACGTCCGCCTGGCCGAGCGAGATGAGGACCGAGCCCGACGTGGTCTCGATGGTGCGCAGCAGCCCGTGCAGCGCGAGCACCCTCAGCGCCCACCCGACGTAGTCCCACTTGTGGCCGAACAGGAGCTGGAGGGACTCGGGGCCAGCGACCGCGAGGTAGCCGAGGGGCAGGGCCGCGAGCCACGACGTCGACTCCAGGGCCGTGAGGAAGGCCGTCCGGACCGACTCGGAGCGTGCGTGCAGCGTTGCGTAGACAGGCAGAGCGACCCGGCCGACAGCCAGGCCCACCAGGAAGTACGGCAGGGTCGTGAGGTTGTAGACGAAGCCGTAGCCACCAAGAGCAGCCGGCCCGGCGATGGCGCTGACGGCGACGTTGTCGACGTTGCCTGAGGCGGTGGCGAAGACGCCACCGACCAGGATCTCCTTGCCGGTGCCCCAGAGCTCACCCGCCTCCGCGCGGTGGAAGCTCGGACGGAGCGCCGACGGGCGCCGCACGGCGAGGAAGAGCAGTCGAGCGCCCGGCTGGACGACCCCTTGCGCGACAAGCGCCTCGGCGCCGGCGCCGGCTGCCGCCATCCAGAGCCCGACGACGGCGGAGACGACGGAGGCCAGCACCACCGCCAGGCCCGTCTGCTTGAACAGCAGCTCGCGGTCGAGCAGCGCCGACACGACCTCGCCCGTCTGGGCGAGCGGAAGGGCGAGGGCGACCAACCGCACCAGTCCGGTGGCATCGGGAGCGCCGAGCAGGTCGCACAACGGGCCGGCGAGGGCCGCGAGAAGCAGCCCGCCTGCGCCACCGCTGACCATGGCCATGCCGACCGCCGTGCGGTCGCGCCGCACGTCGGGGCCGAGCACCTGCGTCGCGGCTCCGAGCCCGGCGTAGGTCAGGGCGTTCGCCACCTGAACGCACACGAAGGCAACCGCTGCCGCGCCGAACTGCTTCGGGGTGAGGACGCTCGCCAGCACGAAGAAGCAGATGCTCTGCGCGGCACGGGAGCTGGTCTCGCCGGCGACGCCCCAGATCCCTCCGCGAGCGGCCGCGCGCCCGAGCTCGGGCTCCTCCACGACCTCCGTCACGGGTTGAGCTCGTAGATGCGGGCGGTGGGCTGGTCGTACACCAGCTTGAACAGCGGCGACTGCGCGACCCGACCCTCGAAGGCCTTCAGGCCGAAGGGCGCGTAGAGCTGGTAGTCGCGGGCCCACGCCTCCTGCCCCTGGCTGAACACGAGGTAGCCCCCGTTGGCGTTCTGGTCCTTGATGATGGCCGCGGCAGCCGCGACGTCGCTGTCGCTGGGGAACACGAGATGACGCTGGCCGAAGTCGTCGTACGACAGCGCCGGCAGGTCGGCGCGCGCGAGCCGGAAGTAGAGCGGCCCGTAGCGAGCGGGGAAGTTCGGGGCCATCAGGGCCACCACGGCACCGGGCTGCACCGTGGCGGGGTCGAACAGGTAGGCGGCCGCGCCGACCTCCTGCGGCGTGAGCTGGTTGATGTCCTCGCGTCCGAGGAAGAACGCGACGAAGCACACCGTCAGGCCGACGGTGATGCCCGTCGGCAGGAGCAGCTGCAGCCCGCGACGGGCCTCACCCTCCGGGGACCACAGCCACGTCAGTCCGCAGCAGAGCCAGGGCAACGCGTAGAGGAACACCCGCAGCCTGGCCTCGCCTCCGTAGTTCTGGGCGGCCAGGGTGAGGATGGGGGAGAAAGCGAGGGCACCGATCATCACGGCGTCGCCCACGAGACCGCGGCGTGCCCTTCGGACGAGGCCGATGAAGCACCCGAGGAAGCAGACCAGCAGCGACGCGAGGGCGAGGTGGCTGATGAGCGCGACCCCGGGCACGGGGACCCCGTCGGCGTTCTTGGTCGTTGCGTTCGCGAGCGGGTCTGCGCTGGTCAGGATCCCGAAGGTGTTGACGACGAAGTCGTAGTTGGGAACGAGGTAGCCCAGCGTCGCCGCCCCGGCGGCCACGCTCACCCACCACGGGCGGAAGTACCCCGCGAGCACCAGCGCCGTCATCTGCAGGAGCAGGACGTAGGGCGTCAGCTGGTGCGTCGCGGCCAGGACCGCGTCGAGGAGCACCACGAGCACGAGCACCCTGGAGACCGTGCCGCGAGGCGCGGCCGGCACCAGCGTGCGGCGCTGCTCCGCCCTCACGCGGAACACCCGGACCACCAGCCGCTCCACCCATCGCCCGAAGGGTCCTGGGTCTGCGCGCAGCGCGATCATGCAGGCGAGCAGGACCCCGAGCATGAGCAGGTAGCCGAACGCCTGGGGTGAGTAGTAGTCCTGGCCGATCCAGTTCGTGACGGTGAACAGCAGCGTCGCCTGCCAGGCTGTGCGGGTCGAGCGGGTGAAGGCGTGGACGGCGGCCCAGACGACGAGGGCGTCCAGCGAGGTGAAGTAGATCTCGGCCCACGCCGCGTAGCTCGTCGGGTCGAGCAGCCCGGAGATCTGCGAGAACCAGGCCGACAGCGAGAAGAAGCCCGGCCAGCGGTGGTAGATGTCGATGGTCTTGTCGACGCTGCCGTACAGCTCGATGTACTGCGAGATGGCGATGTGCTTGTACGTGTAGGTGTAGTGCGGCGCGTCCTCGAGAGCGGGCGCGGTCGCGTAGAGCATCGCCAGCAGCACGCCCAGGTGAGCCAGCAGGTGCCGGTGCCTGAGCGTCGCGGACTGCGTGAGGCTGATCGCGCTGACGACGACGATGGCGAGCCCGGCCCAGTAGGTCAGGGGGAAGCGGGGGATGAGCCCGCCCACCGGCAGGTTCTCGACGTTCGTGGTGGCCAGCGACGCGACCCACAGCAGCAGCGACAGGGCAGGTGGCAGCCAGAGGAGCTGGGTCCTGCGCGACGCGGGTAGCGCGAGCGGCCGGCCAGGGAGCAGCACCGCGCTGGAGCTCACGCAGGTCCCCGGGCGGCCTCGGCACGCAGGTGCTGGACCGCCACGAGCGCGAACCCCCCGGACAGGACGGCCAGTCCGAGGCCGAGGCCCATCGGGTGCCAGTAGCGGACCTGGACGAGGACGAACGCCCCAGCCGTCTCGACCGCGAGGCTGGCGCAGACGTCCAGCGCCAGGAGCGTCGGGGCGTCGACGGGGAGCCGAACCACGAGGGCGTACCCGGGCACGAGGGTCCCTGCGAGCAGGAGCACGGGCGCACGGAGCGCGACAGGCGCGCCGCCGGCTGCGAGCACGACGGCCAGGACGGTCACCGCGAGCACGCCGAGGCCGAGCCGGTAGCGGAACGCAGCCGACGCCGGCTCGAGCTGGTCCGGCTGGACGGGCGGCTCGGGACGCCGCTCACCGCGCCGATCCTGGTGCTGCGCAGCCACCCGTCGGCTCCGATCTGTCGGCGTGCTGGTCCTCGATCTTTCCACAGCGGCGTCGCCCGACGCGGTGTGGCAGGCTCGGGCAGAGCAGGGTGTTGCTCAACTCGGATTGGCCGCTACTCTAGGTGGTCATTCCGTGACCGCTTGTGGTAGTGCGGACCGAATCGGGGTGTCGTCGCCCCGCCAACCCCGTGGGAGCTGAACGTGGACGCCGTCCGTCGGCCGGCCCTGCTTGCGGTGGCCGCTTCCCTCGCGCTCCTCACCGCCTGCTCGGACGACGGCGCGACGGCGGGGCCACGGCGGACCCCGGCTGACCTCGGCCGCTCCTCGCCCTATGAGAAGGCCGTCCTCACCGACGGGGCCAGGGCGCTGTTCCCCCTGCGCGACGCCGACGGGCTCCGGCCGAAGGACCAGATCGCTGATCTCGCCGCCGGCAAGGCCAAGGCCACTGTCGTCGGTGGGACGATCAGCGGCACCTCGAGCCCCGGTGGCGAGCGCGGCGCGCTGTTCCTGCGCGGGGGTCGGATCGTGACGTCGCTGACCACCGGCTTCGCGTCCACTGATGCCTTCAGCGTCGAGATGCAGGTGCGCGCCGATGCCTGCACGACCGCTTGGGGGCGCGTCCTCGGGACCACGGACCAGACGCCGGCGGGGCGCGAGGGGATGGAGGTCATCCACTTCCCCTCCCAGTTCACCCAGAACCCGTGCCGCCTCGGTGTAGAGATCTGGCACAAGAACGTCTACCTCGGAGGCTGCCACCCGACCGGGGTGCCGGCGATCGGTCGCTGGTTCCAGCTCACGCTGACCTACGGCAGCCGGCACGTGACCTGCTACGAGAACGGTCGCCTCGTCACCACCGAGGTGCTCCGGGCGCCTGGGGTGTTCCTGCAGACCGGCCCACTGGGCATCGGTGGGTCAGGCTCCGGCTTCCAGGGCCCCGCCGACGGGATCAGCCTGAGCGAGGTCGGGATCTACGACCGCGTCCTCACGGTGGCGGAGGTGCGCAACCACGCCGGTCTCCTCGCCCAGGCGGCTGCCCCCACCCCGACCGCTGCCCCGACGCGCTCCTAGCGCCCCGCTGCACAGCACGAAGGCCCCGCACCGGAGTGCGGGGCCCCTTCGTGGCGGGCGTCAGGCCCGGGTGTACAGGGCGACCCAGTCGACGAGCACGTGCCCCGCGACACCGGCGGCGGGTGCCCCGCCATCGAGGGCTGTCTCGGTCTGGAGGACCCAGTGCATGGCCGTGGCGGGGACGTTCTTGGTCGAGCCGCCCATCACCTTGCCGTCGAGCGCGAAGCTGACCTTGCCGGGCGTCCACTCGATGGTCGCCGTGTGCCACTGCGCGTACGTCGCGTTCGTGGGGACCTCCACCTGGCCGCCGGCGGAGGAGGCGTTGTGGGCGAAGCCCTCGATCGTGCCGTCGAGGTTGCCCTCGGGGAAGTCGATCTCGCCGTCGTCCGGCCAGCGCTCGCTGTCCGGCCAGAGCAGCCAGGCCGTCTTGTAGCCGGCGAGGGCGTCGCTGCGGAACCGCACGCTGTACCGGCCGTAGACCTGACCGAAGGTCTGCTTCACGAAGGGGGCGGAGACGAGGTGCTGCCCGTTCTCCGAGCGGATCGAGTAGTCGAGCACACCGTCGTGCACGCTCAGGACCTTGGACGGCATGTACGTGCCGTTCTTGCTGGTGTCCTTCCAGCCGTCGTCGTAGGCGCCCCAGCGCGCGCCGTACGTGCTCACGAACGAGCCGGTCGGCGCCGCCTTGGCGAAGTCCTCGACGTAGGTCTGCTTCCACCCGGGGAGGTCCCCGACCGGGGCTGCCTCGCCGGACGGGGTTGTCGCGACGACCGGAGCGACCGGGGCGGGCGCGGCCGGCGCCGACGGTGCGACTGCGGCTGCGGTCGGGGCGGTGGCAGCGGTGTCAGCGGCGGCAGGGGTGGCATCCGGTGCGGCGGTGGCGACGGTCTCGGAGGAGACCGGAGCGATCACGGGGGCATCCGCAGCGCTCGGGCTGGTGCCCTGCGTCGTGGCGGCGTGCACGGCACCGATGCGGGCGGTGGTGCGCTGGCGGGCAGCCTCAGCGGCCTGCCCTGCGCGCCGGGCCTCGATGCGGTGCTGCGCGACCTGCAGGGTGTGGCTGGAGATGCCACCGAGCGGGCGGGTTGACGCCTGCGCGGGGAGCGAGCCGCCGACGACGAGTGCTGCCGCGGTGGCGACGACGAAGCCTGCTCTGTGGTGACGGTGAGTAGCCATAACCAATCACTCGGAGTGATTGGCACTAACCCTTAGTGACTCCAACGGGTGAATGACCACCCAGTTTTCCGCCTCAACCGGACATCTGCTGTCACAGCCCGTGGCAACCGGGTGCAGAAAGGGGGTCACAGAGGGTGATGCGACGGGGGCCCACTTCCGCCGCGGCCGCCCCGCGGCGGCCCCGGTCGGACACCGTGTAGGCTTCTCCCGGTTCGCCGCCCCTTTAGCTCAGTCGGCAGAGCGTCTCCATGGTAAGGAGAAGGTCTACGGTTCGATTCCGTAAAGGGGCTCAGACTCTTGCGGGGGCCCGCCCCCGAGAAGAGTGCCGGGCGGTGTAGCTCAGCTGGCAGAGCAAGCGACTCATAATCGCTGTGTCACCGGTTCAAGTCCGGTCATCGCTACGTTTTCCGCGGACCGGGCCTTCCGGTAGGCTCGCGTCCACCACCACCCACTTCCTTGAAAGCGCAGGCACCTCCGCATGGCCGCCACAGACGTCCGTCCGAAGATCACGCTGGCCTGCCAGGAGTGCAAGCACCGCAACTACATCACCAAGAAGAACCGTCGCAACGACCCCGACCGGCTGGACCTCAAGAAGTTCTGCCCGACGTGTCGCACGCACACCGACCACCGCGAGACGCGCTAGACCTCGTCCGCACCGAAGGCCGGCTCCCGTAGGGATGCCGGCCTCCGTCGTTCCCAGGCCGAGCGCTGCGCTAGCGTCCGAGCATGCCTCTGAACCGCGACTGGATCGGCCGCGTGGCGCCCAAGGGCGACCCGGTGGACGTGACCCGCAACGACATCCGGCGCTTCGCGACGGCCATCGGTGACCAGAACCCGGCGTACCACGACCTCCAGGCCGCGCGGGAGCTCGGCTACACCGACCTGATCGCGCCGCCGACCTTCCTCATCGCCGCGAGCACGGGCGGCGGCAGCGGCGGGTTCATCCACGACCCCGACCTGGGCCTGAACTACGCGATGGTGGTGCACGGCGAGGAGAAGTTCGACTTCGTCCGTCCCGTGCAGGCCGGCGACGTCCTCGAGATGGTGCAGCGCGTCGAGAACATCCAGGCGAAGGGCAGCAACGAGCTGCTCACGCTCGTCACCGAGGTCACCAGCAACGGCGAGCCCGTCGCCACCGTCACCAACACCATCGTGAGCCGAGGGACTGCCTGATGCCGAGCTCCATCCCGACCTACGCAGACGTGTCCGTAGGGACCGAGATCCCCGCCCAGGAGTTCACCCTCCAGCGCGCCGACCTCGTCAAGTACGCCGGTGCGAGCGGCGACTTCAACGTCATCCACTGGAACGAGCGCGTCGCGAAGTCCGTGGGCCTGCCGAACGTCATCGCGCACGGGATGCTCACGATGGCGACCGCCGGCCGCGTCGTGACCGACTGGGTCGGCGACCCGGGCCGGGTGGTCAGCTACGGCGTCCGGTTCAGCCGTCCGGTCGTGGTCGAGGACGACGACAAGGGCGCGACCCTGGTGGTGTCGGGGATCGTCGAGGAGAAGAACGAGGACGGCACCGTCAGCATCGCCCTCACAGCGACGGTGGGCGAGAACAAGGTCCTCATGGGCGCCAAAGCCGTCGTCCGCCTTGCCTGACCCGTCGCTCGGCAGGCGCGGCGAGGAGCTGCTCGACCGCTTCGGTGATCACCCCTCGCTGTTCTTCGAGGGGACCTGGTATCGCAGCGGTGAGCTCGCCAGCAGGGCGAGGCGCGCCGCCAGGGGGTTCGTGGAGCTGGGGGTGCGTCCAGGTGACCGCGTCGTCATCGTCATGGCCAACTGCCCCGAGGTCGGCCTTGCCTACAGCGCCCTGTGGCGCGCCGGAGCAGTGCCGACGCCGGCCCTGTTCCTGCTGACCGAGGACGAGCTCCGGCACGTCATCAGCGACTCGGGCGCCGTCGCCGTCGTCACGACCCCTGAGTTCCTGCCGAAGGTCCAGGCCGCAGCGCCGGGGCTTCCCGTGGTGGTGGTGGGACAGGACTGGGACGAGCTGGAAGCCCATGTCGAGCTCCCACTCGTCCACCGGGACGGCAGCGACCTCGCGGCGCTGCTCTACACCGGCGGGACCACGGGCAGGTCCAAGGGAGTGGCGCTCAGCCACGCGGGGCTCGACGCGGCCGGGAAGGCCGCTGCCGACGCTGCCTACAGCCCGGGACGCACCACGGGCCTGCTGCCGCTGCCGCTGGCCCACGCGTACGGGCTGCTGGTGACGGTGGCCGGGCTGCACGCGCACGAGCCCGGGAAGGCCTTCCTCATGCGCTGGTTCGACCCGGCCGGCTGGGCGGCGCTCATCCAGGAGCACCGGATCCAGACGACCGCGCTCGTCCCCTCCATGCTGCAGATGATCCTGAGCCTTCCGCTCGAGTCCCTCGACCTGTCGTGCTTGGAGCGGGTGAGCAGCGGAGCCGCGCCGCTGAGCGCCGACGTCCTGCACGAGTTCGAGCGTCGGATCCCGAGCTGCGAGGTGCGCGAGGGGTACGGCTGCACCGAGTCCAGCGCCCTCATCAGCACCCAGCCCGCGGAAGAGCGCAAGATCGGGTCGGTGGGCAAGCCCGTCCCGGGGGTCACCGTCCGCATCACCCTCCCGGACGGGACAGAGGCCGCGCCCGGGCAGGACGGCGAGATCTGCGTCGGCGGCAGCACCCTCATGCAGGGGTACTGGAACAGCCCCGACGCGACGGCCTTCGCCCTCCGGGAGGGCTGGCTGCACACCGGCGACGTCGGCCACCTGGACGCCGACGGCTGGCTCTACATCGTCGACCGCATCAAGGACCTCATCATCCGCGGCGGCTTCAACGTCTACCCGCGGGACGTCGAGGACGCGCTGCTCGCGCACCCCGCCGTGGCCGCCGCCGCCGTCGTCGGCCGGCCCGACCCGAAGCTGGGGGAGGAGGTCATCGCGTTCGTCCAGCTGAGCGGCGAGGTCACGCCCGCGGAGCTCATCGCCTTCGCCCGGGAGCACCTCGGGGCCTACAAGTACCCCCGTGAGGTGCGCGTCGTGGACGCGATCCCGCTCACCAGCGTCATGAAGACCGATCGCAAGGCCCTGCGCGCCCAAGTGGCAGCAGAGGGCTGAGCAGAGGGTCAAAAAGGACTATTTCCGCGCGATCCTGCCGCTGGCAACCTCGGAGTCCGGCCGGAGGGCCGTTCCCGGGTGCGAGGAGGTCCAGATGGCGCTGTCGCTCCGCCACCGACGTGCCGCCCGGAGGCCGGAGGCCGGTCGCCCGCGCGACGCCGTCGTGCTCTCCGGCGGTGGCTCGCTCGGCGCGGCCCAGGTCGGTGCTCTCCGGGCGCTGTACGAGGCCGGCATCCGCCCCGACCTGTTCATCGGCTGCTCCGTGGGCGCTCTCAACGCCGCCTTCATGGCCGTCGACCCCACGATGGAGCGGCTCAACGAGCTCGAGACGGTCTGGCGCAAGCTCGAGCGCGGGCACGTGTTCGGCAGGGTCAACAAGCTCACCGCGACGCAGGCGTTCCTGCATGCCGTCCGGCGGGACGACCACCTCTACGAGCCCGATGCGCTCCGTCAGCTGGTGCGGACCTGGGTCCCGCTGAAGGACCTCGGCGAGACCGCCGTCCCCTGCCACGTCGTCACGACCGACCTGCACACCGGCACGCCCTGCTGGTGGAGCGACGGCGATCCGCTGACCATCCTGACCGCGAGCGCGTGCCTTCCCGCGCTGTTCCCGCCCGTCCCCCTGGGCGGGTCGCTCCACGTCGACGGCGGCGTCACGGCCCCGGTGCCGATCGAACGGGCGCTCGACCTCGGCGCCGTACGGGTGTGGGTCCTGGACGTCTCCGGCGGCAGCCTGGGCCGTCGCGACGACCGCATGAGCGCCCTCGACGTGCTGCTCCAGTCGTTCGCCATCAGCCGCATGCACCTCGACCGCCCGGTGACAGGCATGCGGCCCGACCAGCAGGTCATCCGGCTGCGCCGCCCCGATCTGGGACGCCTGGAGATGCGCGACTTCACGCAGACCCCTCGCGTGATGGCCGCCGGGTACGCCGTGGGGCGCGAGGCCCTCACGCTGGCCGAGATCCCCGTCCAGCGGATCGGCTGAGTCCGACAACCTCCCTTGCCAGAGTGACGGCCGTCACCGCAGAGTGCCGCTAGTGCAACACACTCTGTGAGGAACTGCCCCGCGATGCTCCCTGCCAAGCGCTATGCCCCCTTTGTGGCGGTGATCCTCGCCCAGCTCGTGCTGGTCGCGGTCGCCCCGTCGAAGGGCAAGGAGGTCCTCCAACCTGGCTTCGCCTCGTCCGCCCAGGCAGCCGCCGGCGGCACCTCGCCCGCGCAGTCAGGAGCCGCTGGGACTCCCGGCGCTCCCGTGCCGGGCGCCGCCGGCTCCCGTCCCGGGGGCACGACCACTGCGGTCGGCGGCACCACGACCGGCACGGCGACAGGGGCTGCATCCCTACCCGGTGGGGCGGTCCCGCACGGCGGGTCGACCGCGCAGGACACCAGCCACTGCGCGACGGTGAGCAAGCAGTTCCTCGACTTCCCGCAGTCGCCGCCCTGTGTCGCTCACACCGGCAACCCGGGGGCGACCTACGCCGGGGTGTCGG
>JAODNB010000217.1 GCA_025464795.1 Frankiales bacterium | reverse complement strand
GCACGCCGAGGAGCTCCGTGGACTTCCGCTACTCCGAGGAGCACGTCGAGCTGCGCAAGGGAGTGCGGAGGCTGCTCGACACGATCGCGTCCGAGAGCGCGACGCGCGCCGCGATGGAGACCGAGCGCGGCTGGGAGCCGGCGGCGTACCAGCAGCTGGCTCAGGAGCTGGGCGTCGTGGGTCTCGGGATCCCCGAGGCCTTCGGCGGTTCCGGGGGCGGCATCGTGGAGCTCGGGCTGGTCGTCCAGGAGGCCGGGCGCGCGCTGCTGTGCGCACCGCTGCTGTCCACAGCTCTGGCTGCTCAGGCCCTGCTCGGCTCAGGTGACGACGAGGCATGCCGCGCGCACCTGCCGGGCATGGCTGCGGGTTCGGAGCTGGTCGCTCTCGCGGCGATGGAGCCCGGTGGCTGGGATGTCCCGCTCCAGACGACCGCGTCCCGTTCCGGTGACGCGTGGCGGCTCACCGGGGTGAAGGAGTGGGTGCTCGACGCCGCCACCGCCGCCCACCTGATCGTGTCGGCCCAGAGCCCCGAAGGACCGTCGCTGTTCGTCGTCGCCGCTGCCGCCGCAGGTGTGCACGTCTCGCCCGTCCTTGGGGTCGACCCGACCCGACGACAGGCGACGGTGACCCTTGAAGCGGCCGTCGGCGTCCCGCTGGGACAGCTGGGCGCCGGAGCCGCTGTCCTTGCCCGTGTCCTGGACGTCGGCGTCGTCCTGCTCGCCGCAGAGCAGCTGGGCCTGGCGGAGCGCTGCCTGGAGATGGCGACCGCCTACGCGAAGGACCGCACCCAGTTCGGCCGCGCGATCGGCTCGTTCCAGGCCATCAAGCACAAGCTGGTCAACGTGCTGCTCGAGGTCGAGGCCGCGACGTCCGCGGTGATGTACGCGCTGTGGACCGCAGATCGCGACCCCACCGAGCTGCCGACCGTCGCTGCCATCACGGGCTCCACCTGCTCCGAGGCCGCTCTGCTCGCTGCGAGCGAGAACATCCAGGTGCACGGTGGGATCGGCTGCACGTGGGAGCACGCGGCGCACCTCTACCTGAAGCGGGCCACCACCGACCGGCTGCTGCTCGGCGACCCGCAGCGCCACCTCGCAAGGCTTGCTGACCAGCTCGACGCCCAGCCTCCCGGCCACCTGGTCAGCGTCCCCCGCTAGCCCGTGCGGAGCTCGAGCTCGCGGTCCTTGGGCATCACGAAGCACATCCACCGCTCGTCGGTGTCCTCGACCAGCTTCAGGTAGGTCGTGAGCCCGAGGTGGTCCGGGTCCACGCGCGTGACCGACAGCTCCTCGCCGTTGGGCAGACGCACGTGGTCGCCCACGGCAACGTCCTGAGCGATGACAGGTGACCAGCTCATGACGCGAGCGCCTTCTCGACAGCGGCCCGCACCTCGGGCCCAGCGGGATCGGTGAGCGGCCGGAAGCGCGCCACCACCTGCCCGGTCCGGTCGATGAGGAACTTCTCGAAGTTCCAGAGCACCTCGCCGGCCTTGCCCTCGGCGTCCGGCGTCGCGGTCAGCGACTCCCACAAGGGGTCCGCGTGGCGCCCGTTGACCAAGGCCTTCGCCGCCATCGGGAACGTGGTCCCGTACGACGCCGAGCAGAACGCGACGATCTCGTCCTCGGTCCCGGGCTCCTGCCCACCGAACTGGTTGCACGGGAAGCCGAGGACGGTCAGGTCGTCGTACTCCTCGTGCAGGCTCTGAAGAGCGGAGTACTGCGGGGTGAGGCCGCACTTGGAGGCGACGTTGACCACGAGGGCCACACCGCCGGAGAGGAGGTCGCCCAGGGACGACGAGGTCCCGTCGAGCAGCTGGACGGGTTGGTTCAGAAGCGTCAAGGTGCGTCACTCCCCCAGAGTCGGCTGAGCGCAGCACGGCGCTCAGGTCGGGACAGGCCTCGCAGGTCTGCGATGCCGCGATCGGTGACCACGACGTCGACGTCGTGGCTGGGTGTCGTCACGGGCCCGTTGAGCGAGCGGACGAGGGTGGGGCGGCCGGCGTTCGCCGTGGCGAGCGCGAAGATGCTCAGCCCCGTCGGTGAGGCCGCTGCCGCCGCCGCGTAGTCCGGCTGCCCGCCCACGCCGCCCGCCCAGGAGCCACCCGCGACCTCCGCGTTCACCTGGCCGTCGAGGTCGATCTCGATGCCGGTGTTGACCGCGAACAGCGGCAGGCCGTGGCGCAGCCGGGAGGGGTCGTGCGTCACCTCGACGCCCGACATCTGCACGCGGCCGGGAGCCCAGTCGTAGAGCAGCTCTGTGCCGGCGACGTAGGGCGCGATCGGCTGCCCCAGTAGGAGTCCCCGTCGGTCGAGGTCGACGACGGGATCAGTCACCAGGCCGGTGTCGACGACGACCGGGACACGGAGGGCCGCGTACACCGCTCCGCCGAGGCCACCCGGCCCGACCTGCACCCGCGCGCCCTCAGGGACGAGCGACGCGACGTTCGCGGCAACGGCGTGCTGAGCGTCGGTCGGCATCGCCGCGGCAAGGGTGTCCGGCTTGCCATCGCTCTCGACCAGGACGACGACCTGGTCGGCAGGGAGCGGTTCCTCGACGTCGCAGCACGGCGCGTCGTGACGCACCACCGCAGCGACGCGAGCTCCGGCGCTGATCGCCGCGCGCATCCAGCTCGACTCCGTCGTGAAGGCGTAGCCACCGGGGACCGGCGTCACCGCCGCCACCAGCAGGTCGGGCTTCAGGACGGTGCGAAGCAGCGCGGGGATCGAGCCGTACCTGGCCGGGACGAAGCCGACCTGGCCGGCGTCGATGGGACGGCGCATGCCGAACCCGCTGATCAGCGCACGCGTCCGTTCGGGCGGGAGGTCCGCCACCCCGGGAGGAGCGGAGAACCACCAGCCGAGGAGCAGCTGCACGTCCGCCCGCTCCTGAACGAGCTGGCGCACCGACGCCCAGAGCTCGAGGGGTGCGCCCGCCCCGTCGCCGAACGCCACCCGGCCACCGGCCGGGAGGAGCTCGGCGAGGGGGGTCACGCCTTCTTCTTGAAGTTCTCGATGGTCGCGACGATCTCCGGAGAGGAGAACGACTCGGTCTCGGCAGAGATCGCGAACGGGAGGACCATCAGCGCCGCGTGCTGCAGGTGCAGGTTGAGGG
>JAODNB010000122.1 GCA_025464795.1 Frankiales bacterium | reverse complement strand
CCGCTCCAGCCCTGCCCTCCCTCACCGGCACGGCTGACCTCGTGCTGCGCCGCAGCCGGGGGACAGACGCAGCAGCACCGCCGGCCGGCGCGGACATGCCGCCCGGAGCAGTGGCGGCGTTCCAGGCCGCAGCAGCGAGCCAGCACCACGAGCAGGAAGGCGCTTTCGTGAGCGACGAACAGCCGGTGATGGTGAACCACGGCGGAGCCGGGGCGCCAGCGCCGTCGGTCCTCGGCCGTCGGCAGATGGAGGAGATCGTGGACAGCGTGGTCAAGCAGCTCGAGCGCCGCGTGCTCGACGAGCTCGAGCGGCGCGGTCGTCGGCACGTCCCGGGGGTGTTCTGAGTGGCCGGCAAGGACCAGAACGCCTACCTGCTGATCAACGGCGACCTGCGCAAGAAGATCCCGTGCCTGTTCAACCCCACCGAGCTCAGCCTCACCCTGACCAACCGGTGGGGGTCCGGGGCGGACGGCGACACCGACAAGTCGGAGGCAGTGCCGGGCAAGGGCGTGCAGACGCTGAACTTCCAGGGATCTCAGAACGGGACCCTGGACCTGACGCTGTTCTTCGACACGACGGCGGAGGGGGTCGAGGTCACGAAGTACACCTCGCAGATCGTCGCCCTCATGGACATCGACCCCAAGATCGCGGGCACCAACGCCAAGCGGCGGGTGGGCCGTCCTCCGACGGTGCAGTTCGGCTGGGGGACGATGACGTCGTTCCCGTCGGTGATCGAGTCGCTGACGCTGAAGTTCACCTACTTCTCGAGCAAGGGGGTGCCGCTGCGGGCGACGATGCAGCTCAGCCTCAAGCAGTACTCCGCGGCGCGGTCCTACGGGCCGCAGAACCCCACGTCGGGGACCCCTGAGCCGCACCGGCTGCACCGCGTGCAGCCCGGTGAGACCCTCGACCGCATCAGCGCGCAGCACTTCGGTGACTCCACCCGGTGGCGGGTCATCGCCGAGGCCAACGCCATCGAGGACCCGCTGTCCCTGCGGCCGGGTTCTCAGCTCACCATCCCCAAGCTGGACACCTGATGCTCTCGCCAGGCACGCCGGTCCTCACCATGGAGGGAGCGGACGCTCGGGTCGAGTGGTACAACGCGCTCGTCGACGTCCGCATCGAGCGGGAGTTCCGGCTGCCCGGACGAGCGGTGCTCCGGTTCCACGACCACGAGGGGCTGCTCGCGACCGACTCGCATGTGAAGCTGGGCGGCAAGATCGCCGTGGGCTCCGAGCAGGGCCCCGACGTCATCCCGCTCTTCGAGGGCGTGATCACCGGTCTCGGCCTCGAGCAGGGTGCTCGCGGCAGCGCGTCCTACTCGGAGCTCGTCCTGGTCGCGCACGACGGGGCGGAGCGGCTGCTCCGAGGCACCAGCGTCAAGAACTTCAACGACAGCACGATCAGCGACCTGGTCAGCGGCATCGCCAGCCGTCACGGCCTGACCGCCCAGGTGGACTCGACGCCCTTGGTCCTGGAGTACGTGCTGCAGGTGGAGAGCGACTTCGCGCTGCTCGAAGCGCTCGCGGACCGCTGCGGCTACGACTGGTGGGTGGAGGGCACGGCACTGCACTTCAAGAAGCCGAGCTCCAGTGGTTACGGTCCAGGCAAGACCGTGAAGCTCGGTGATGACCTCGTGGAGTTCGTCCTGCGCGCCAGCGGGTTGCACGCCGACACCGTCGAGGTGCGCGGTTGGAACCGCAAGACGCAGCAGGAGGTCACGGCCAGTGCGTCGGCGTCGGGTGCCGGCCGCAAGGCGACGGGTGCGATGGCCACACCGTTCGCGAGTCCCGGACGCGCCCTGGCCGGCTCGGCCACGCTCACCGCCTCAGGCGTCGTCGTGGAGAACCAGGGGGAGGCGCAGGCCGCTGCCGACTCCCTGCGTGACGAGCTGGTGGCTGACGCCGTCACCGCGAGCGGCATCGCCCTGGGCGGCGCGAAGATCGCGCTCGGAACGCTGGTGACGGTCGAGCAGGCAGGACCTGCCTCAGGGAGCTACCACGTCACCAAGCTGGAGCACCGCTACAGCAGCAACGGGCGACACTCGGGTGCCTTCGAGACGCACTTCACCGCAGGGTCGCGACGCCCGACCTCGCTCGTCGACGCGGTGAAGAGCGGTCGTCCGACGTCGGCCTCGTTGCAGCACCACGGCCTCGTCGTCGGCACCGTCACCAACGTCAAGGACCCGCTCAGCTCGGGCCGGGTGAAGGTCAAGTTCCCGGGCCTGTCGAACACCACGGAGTCCGGCTGGGCCCGCGTGGTGACTCTTGGAGGCGGGGCGAAGCGCGGCCTCGTCGTGCTCCCCGAGACCGAGGACGAGGTCCTCGTCGGCTTCGAGAACGGCGACCGCAGGCAGCCGGTCGTGCTCGGCGGCCTGTTCGGCGACAAGAGCTCCATCCCGCTCTGGGACGTCAAGGGGGGCAAGGTCGAAGGCCGTCGGCTCACCTCGCGGCTCGGTCACGTCGTCGAGCTCAAGGACGGCGAAGCTGCCGCGGAGCAGCACGTGCTCCTCCAGCTGGCCGGTGAGAAGCACCGGATCCGACTGGGCAAGGACGCCTGCGACATCGAGGTGCCGAGCGGGGTTCCGTTCAGCATCAAGGTGGGTGACAACGCCTCGATGACGTTCGACGCCAGCGGGAACCTGAAGGTCAAGGCAGTGAACATCTCCCTCGACGCGACCGGGTCCTTCGAGACCAGCTCCAAGGTGGCCAAGGTGGTGTCCGAGGGACCGCTGAACCTTGAGGGCAAGCTCACCACGGTGAAGGGAACCACCGTAACCGTGGACGGTCAGGCGATGACGACGATCAAGGGCGGCGTGGTGGCGATCAACTGATGGCTGACTACCTGCCCCCTGCCCGGACCGACCAGGCGACTGACGGCTCGGCCTTCATCGGTCGCGGCATCGCCTGGCCCATGGGCGTGGACCACACCGGAGCCCTGGCGCTGTCCAGCGGCGCCGAGGACATCGACCGCTCGTTGCGCATCGTGCTCGCCACCGCACCGGGCGAGCGCGTCATGCGCCCGCAGTTCGGCTGCCGGATCTGGGACATGATGTTCGAACCCGTCACCGAGAACCTGATGGGCGCGATGTCGGAAGCGGTGCTGGACGCCGTTGCCCAGTGGGAGCCTCGGATCGAGGTGCACGACGTGCAGGTCCACGCCGACGACGACGACGCCAGCCTCGTCCGCATCGTGGTCCGCTACCGCGTGAAGACCACCAACGACGAGCGCAACCTCGTTCACCCGTTCTACGTCATCCCGCACGAGGAGACCTGATGGCCCTGCCCGCGCCCAACCTCGACGACCGCCGGTTCCAGGACATCGTCGACGAGGCGAAAAGGCTGATCCCGACCTACTGCCCCGAGTGGACCAACCACAACGTCTCCGACCCAGGGGTCGCGCTGATCGAGCTGTTCGCCTGGATGTCGGAGACGGTCCTCTACCGCCTCAACCAGGTGCCGGACCGCTTGTACGTCCACTTCCTCAACCTGGTGGGGATCGAGCCGTTCCCCCCGTCGGTCGCCCGGGCCGAGCTGACCTTCATGCTCTCGGCCGTGCTGGACCAGGCCGTCACGGTGCCTGCAGGTACCGAGGTCACGACCGCCGGGGTCAGCGACCGCGAGACCGTCGTGTTCACGACCTCGGAGCCGCTCGTCATCGCGCCGCCGGTGCTGCACGCGGCGCTGACCTCACCTGGCGGCGAGGCAGAGCGCTACACCGACGTCTGGCCCGACATGCGCTTCGACGGGGCCAGCGTCACCTGCTTCCCCTCCTCGCCCCTCGTGCAGGGGGACGCGCTCTACCTCGGCTTCGAGCACAGCCTCAAGGGCGTTGCGCTGCGGTTGTCCGTACAGGCCTCGGCAGAGGGGATCGGGGTCGATCCGCGCAACCCTCCGCTCGCCTGGGAGCTGTGGAGCGGCGAGGTCTGGTTGTCCGTACCGGTGTACGAGGACAGCACAGGAGGTCTGAACCGGGACGGCAACGTCGTGCTGCTCCTGCCGCAGGCCCACGAGCCGCTCACGCTGGCCGGCACTCGGGCGTTCTGGCTCCGGGCGAGGCTGGTCGCGCCGCGACCGGGACAGCCGACCTACCAGGCCTCACCGAAGATCCGGCGGATCTCCGCAGCCGCCATCGGCGGCAGCGTGCCTGCCGAGCACGCCGTTCCGGTGGGCCAGGAGGTCCTGGGACGCAGCAACGGTCGGGCGAGCCAGTCCTTCACGGTCGCACGGACCCCGATCCTGCCCCGGTCGGCGGACGAGGTCATCCGGGTGATCGATCTCGACGGAGCAGTGGACTGGCAGGAGGTCTCCGACTTCTCGGAGTCTGGTCCCGACGACCGCCACGTGGTGTGGGACGCGGCGACCGGAGTCGTGCGGTTCGGTCCACGCGTCCGCTACGCCGACGGCTCGACCCGCCAGCACGGTGCGGTGCCGCGGGACGGAGCGGAGATCGTCATGTCGGGCTACCGCTACGGCGGCGGGGCCGGTGGCAACGTCGGGGCCCAGACGCTGACCGTGCTGCGGTCGACGCTGCCGTTCATCGACGTGGTCACCAACCGGCTGCCGGCGACGGGCGGCGTCGACGCGGAGTCGGTCGCCGATGCCAAGGAGCGCGGTCCGCTGTCCTTGCGGACCGGCCAGCGGGCCGTTACCCACGGCGACTTCGAGCGGTTGACGCGCGAGGCCTCGATCGAGGTCGCCCGTACCCGCTGCCTGCCGTCTGCGCGCCCAGGCGGACCTGTGCGCGTCCTGGTCGTGCCGCACCTGCGCAGCAGCCCTGAGACCCACCAGCTCGACGACTACGCGCTCGCCGAGCCGCTGCTGGCCCGGATCACGCAGGAGCTGGACAGCCGAAGGCTCGTCGGCGCGACGGTCGAGGTCGGGACGCCGTTCTACCAGGGCCTGAGCGTCGCGGCCCTGGTGCGGGCTCTGCCCGGTCGGCCCGCCGCATCGGTGCAGCAGCGTGCGGTCGATGCGCTCGCGAGGTACGTCAACCCCTTGACGGGTGGGCCCGAGGGGAACGGCTGGCCCTTCGACACCGACCTCAACAGCGCTGCGCTCGCGCAGCTCCTCGAGTCCGTCGAGGGGATCGAGCGGGTCGACGAGGTCCTGCTCTACGAGTTCGACCTGCGCACCGGCCGCCGGCTCGGGGTGGGACGGGACCTGATCCGCCTGGACACCGACTCGCTGTTCCTGTCGGCCCGACATCAGGTCGTGGTCCGGTGAGACGCGACGACTGGCTGCTGGCGCAGCTGCCCGTCGGGATGGTCGAGGACGACTTCTTCGTGCGCTTCGTGTCCATCTTCCAGGAGCTCGCGACCAGCCTGCTCGAGGGTGCCGACAACATCGACAGCGTCCTGGACCCCACGGTCGCGCCGGACAGCATGGTGCGCTGGCTCGGGTCCTGGATCGGCACCGACACGATCGACCCCACCCTGCCTGTGGAGCTCCAGCGGCGCACGGTGCGCACGGCCGCGCGCACCTTGGCCTGGCGGGGCACCCGACGGGGACTGGTGGAGTTCCTGACCCTGCTCAGCCGATCCGACGTCGAGGTCGAGGACAGCGGTGGGGTCTACCCGGAGGGGGGAGCTCCTGAGGACCCGCCCTGGGTGAGCATCAGGGTCGGTGGCACGGGAGGACTGACCGACCGCGACTTCCTGGCCCTGGTGCGGGACCAGGTCCCCGCGCACGCCTACACCGAGGTCCACGTCGGTGACCGCCGCATCTGGCCCCCGCCCGAACGCGCTGACAGCATCCGAGCTCTGGAGAGCGCACCATGACCGACTTCGTCGCCGATACTCCTTCCGTGGACGAAGAGGTGGACGCGCTGGCGACCCCCGACCTCGCTGCGCCGGACTGGCCGTCAGCTCCGGCGAACATCGCACCCGACGTCGTCGTCGAGGTGGTGTGCCCCTCGTGCGGTACGCCCGCGCGTGTCAACACCACGCGTCGCGAGGCGGACGACTTCTGCGTCCAGTGCGAGTACCCCTTGTTCTGGGCGGTCGAGCGACCCGCGCCGTCCCTCAGCTCGCTCGGCGCGGACACCGGGCTGAGACGCCTTCCTGGGACTGCAGGTCGTGCCGTCCTCGCCTTCCTCAACTGCCCGGTGTGCACCGAGCCCAACCCGCCCGCTGCCGTGCACTGCGCCCGGTGCGGCTCTGAGCTCCGACCGGCTGAGGTCGCCGTGGCGCCCGAGCCGGAGCCGGAACCCGTCGTGGAGCAGGTCGTGGAGGCACCGGGACGGAACTGGTGGCTGATCGGCCTGGCCGCCGCGGTGGTCCTCGCGCTGCTCGTGCTCATCGCGGTGCTGGGGCTCGACGCGAGCTGACTGCCTAGCTGATCGCGACGGTCTTGGCTGCCGTACCGCCCGAGACCACTGAGACCGCGACCGGTCCGCCGGAGTAGCTCTTCGCGGGCGTCGTGGTGGAGAACGTGGCGCTGACCGAGTAGTCGCCTGCCGGCAGGTCGGTGAAGCTGATGTTGCCGCTGCCGTCGGTGGTGCCGGAGCGGCTGGCCGTACCCGACAGGGTGACGGTCGCTCCGGCCTGAGTCGCGCCGCCTCGGGTCACGGTGACGTCCAGGCGACCGACGGCGGCGCTGAGCGCCACTGATGTGGTGGCGGTGCTGCCGGCGGTGAGGACGACACCCGAGGTGGATCCCGACCGACCGGAGACCGTGGACGCGGTCACCGTGTAGGTGCCGGACGGCAGCCCCGACACCGTCGCCGTCCCGCTCGCGTCCGTGCTCCCGGAGGCAGACGTCGAACCGGAGAAGACCACGATCGAGGCGCCCGACACTGCCGCGCCGCCATCGGTGACGGTCACCGTGACGGCGGCTGTCGCCGGCGGGTCGGCCGGAAGCGCGAGCGTGAGAGAGCTGCTCGGTGCCGAGGTGGTGATGTTCTGCGTGACCGACTGGCCGCTCTTGCTTGCCGTCACGGCGTAGGTCCCCGGGGTCACACCGGTGAAGGTCACCTGGCCGGAGGGGTTGGTCGTCAGAGCGGCGGCCTGGGCGGTGATGGTCACGCTGGCGCCGGGCACCGCCGCGCCGTTCTTGGTGACGGTGATGGTGACGGACCCGGTGGCGATGACCGGTGGTGCGGAGAAGGCGAACGCGATGGGGGAGTCGCCGCCGACGCTGACGGAGACCGACTGGGTCAGCTGCTGGCCGTCCGGGGTCAGGACCGTGATGTCGTGCGCTCCCGATGCCAGGCCCCCGATCACGACGTCGGCTGCGCCCGGGCCGGTGCTGTAGACCGTCGAGCTGCCCTCCACGGTGACCGTGGCGTTCTTCAGCGCCG
>JAODNB010000118.1 GCA_025464795.1 Frankiales bacterium | reverse complement strand
TCCTGTGGAGCTGCACCACCTGCGGCGCCTGCGTCGAGCAGTGCCCGGTCGACATCGAGCACGTCGACCACATCCTCGACATGCGCCGCTACCAGGTGCTGATCGAGAGCGCGTTCCCGAGCGAGGCCGGCGTGATGCTGCGCAACCTCGAGAACAAGGGCAACCCGTGGGGCCTGAACAACTCCACTCGCACGGAGTGGACCGAGGGGCTGTCCTTCGACGTCCGCATCGTCGAGGACACGCTTCCGGACGAGGTCGAGTACCTGTTCTGGGTCGGCTGCGCCGGCGGTCTCGAGGACCGCGCGAAGAAGGTCACCCGCGCGTTCGCCGAGCTGCTGCACACCGCAGGTGTCGAGTTCGCGATCCTGGGCGGCAACGAGTCCTGCTCGGGTGACCCGGCCCGCCGCCTCGGCAACGAGTTCGTCTTCCAGATGCTGGGCCAGCAGAACGTCGAGATGCTCAACGAGGTCGGTGCCACGCGCGCCAACCACGTCAAGATCGTCGCAACCTGCCCGCACTGCTTCAACACGCTCGCGAACGAGTACCCGCAGCTCGGCGGCGACTACGAGGTGGTCCACCACACGCAGCTGCTCGGCAAGCTCGTCGAGGACGGCCACCTCGTGCCGGTCACCCCGGTCGACGAGAAGGTCACCTACCACGACCCGTGCTACCTGGGCCGGCACAACCGGGTCTACACCCCGCCGCGCGAGATCCTCAACGCGATCCCTGGCTTCCAGACCGTCGAGATGCAGCGCTGCAAGGAGCGCGGCTTCTGCTGCGGTGCGGGTGGCGCGCGCATGTGGATGGAGGAGAAGATCGGCAAGCGCATCAACGTCGAGCGCACCGACGAGGCGCTGACCCTGGACACCGACATCATCAGCACCGCGTGCCCGTTCTGCATCACGATGCTGTCCGACGCTCTGACCGCCAAGCAGCAGTCGGGCGAGGCGAAGGAGCACGTGAAGGTGCTCGACGTGTCGCAGATCCTGGCGCAGTCCCTCGCCGGCAAGGTGCCCGCACTGGTCGGTGCAGCGGACATGTCAGCCGAGGAGCAGGCCACCCCCGAGGCCACCGCTGGTGCTGACAACCCGCAGCTGGCGCAGGAGGGCAACACCCCCGACGCGAGCGGCTCGGTCACGGGCACCAGCCCAGGTGATGCCCCGGGTGGGCTGTCGGAGAACCAGCAGACCGGCCCCCCCGAGCCTCCGACGGCGTAGGGGCATGCGACGCCCCGCTCGCCTGGGGCGGAAGAAGCCCGAGCCGCTGTTCGACCCGCACGAGTTCGGGGCTCGGCGCAGCGACCCTGCCTTGGGAGCGTTCGAGCCGCTGCCACCCACCCCCCGCCGCGACAACAACAAGCAGCTGCTCTACCTGTTCTTCCTCGGCGTCGTCTTCGTCGCTGTCTACCGACTCGGCAGCGAACGCGTTCCCAGCGTCAACGGCTCCTGCACCAAGCCCGCGTTCGCGCTGAGCAAGACCGAGCTCCACCAGTACGGGGTGATCAACTGGAGCGTTGCCGGGCCCGCCACCTCGAAGGTCGTGATCGGCATCGACAGCAGCTCTCCTCCCACGACCCTCCAAGGCGGCCTGCTCACCGGCCCGCTCGCGCTCAAGGACTGCAAGGCCGGCGGCCTGTTCGGGGTGCGCAGCCCCGCGGGCGACCACACCGTCGTCGTCTACCTCATCGATCCCACCGGCACGTCCACCGTGGTCGGCTCCAAGAAGATCACCGTCGACCAGCCCTAGCCAGCCTCACGGGTCGTCGACCCAGCCGTCCTCCCGCAGCAGGCGACCGTCGCGAAGACGGACGGTGCGACCCCCGGTGTGCAGGTCGTGGTGCAGCGAGTCGCAGATCATCACCGTGTCCGCCAGTCGAGTGACCCCGTCCCGCGCGAACCGGAAGACGTGATGCGGACGCAGCGGCGTCAACGGATCCGGGCGGCCGGGGCAACAACCCGCCCCGGCGCACCGGTTGTCGTGCGAGATCAGCGCGGCCCGTCGCTCCGCGGCAGTCAGGGTCCGGCCCGCGTGCGCATGACCCAGCACCGTGAAGCCGCGGCCGACCAGGTAAGCCGTGACGCGACTGTCGCACCACCACCGGCGAACCATCGACCGTGCCAGGGGCGCCCCGCTGTCACCCACCGCCGGGAGCGCACCCGGGACCCGGTCGAGCAGTGCCGACGGCAGCGTCACGTTCATCTGCAGGGGCATCTTCTGGTGCGATCCCGCCAGTCCCTGCTCGAGGTACCGACCCAGCAAGCGGTTCAACGCATCGTGCAGACGCCGGCCGCGGTCGCGAGGCCGACCCGCCGACGACACGTCCTCGAGGGAGACCGGGCCAGCAGGCGCTTCGTCACGCACGGCCGCCCACGCCTCGGTGTCCAGCGCCCGCGAAGGATCGCGGTGCGCTTCCGCGGACAGCGCCGTGAACAGCCGCTCGCCGCACTCGGCGTCGAGCTGTCCCCGCACCGTCCAGCTCGACCCGTCAGGCTGTCGCTCCAGGGAGAGCGCAGCGCGGGCCGCTGCCTCGGCCGCCCGCTTCTCCAGCAGAGACGGCACCGTCGCCACGACCAGCTTGTCGAGGCACTGCGCCAAGCAGCCCAGGGGCACCTCGCCCGCCAGCACGGTGAAGGCCTGCTCGAGAGCCGTGAGCTCCGGCACCGACGCCCGAGCGATGCGGTGCACCCGCACGATCAGGCCGTCGAGGTACTCGTCATCATCAGCGAGCCCGCGCCGTGCCGTCGACACCACGTCCACGACGTTCATCACCACGGCACCGATCACGTCAGCGGCAGGCTGCCCGTCGATGAGCCCGTCCTCCTGGTCGACGTGGCCGCGCAACCGGGACAGCGCCGTCGTCACCCGCTTCGCCGCGCGCATCGACACCTCGCCCGAGGCGACAGCGGCCGACAGCCAGGGGTAGGTCTCGAGGACGCCGCTGAGCGAGAGGTCCGTCGCGTCCGCGTCCGGCGCTGTCTCCCGCAGCCATGACCGGGTCGAGCGGTAGCCGCTCAGCTCGTGCAGCTTGCGCTCCGAGACGTCGGCAAGCCGCGCCAGCTGCTGCACCCGCAGCTGCTGCATCACGTCGTTCAGGGCTTCGGCCTCAGCGAGCGCCTGCCGCTCCGACACCTCCGAGGGGGTGCGCCGCGCCAGCTCACGTGCCGCCACCGCCAGCTCAGCGATCGGGGACAGCACCGGTGCGGGTCGGCAGGAAGGGCAGCCGCAGTCGCACGTGCAGGGCTGCTCCCGGAACGGGTCCACCG
>JAODNB010000073.1 GCA_025464795.1 Frankiales bacterium | reverse complement strand
TCACCACCGGACAGCGTCGGCGCCGGCTGGCCGAGCCGGACGTAGCCGAGGCCGACGTCGACGAGCGTCTTCAGGTGGCGGCTGATCGCCGGGACCGCCTCGAAGAACTCCGCGGCCTCCTCGATCGGCATGTCGAGGACCTCGGAGATCGTCTTGCCCTTGAAGTGGACCTCGAGCGTCTCGCGGTTGTAGCGGGCGCCGTGGCACACCTCGCACGGGACGTAGACGTCGGGGAGGAAGTTCATCTCGATCTTGATCGTGCCGTCGCCGGCGCAGTTCTCGCAGCGGCCGCCCTTGACGTTGAACGAGAACCGGCCAGGCAGGTAGCCGCGGACCTTCGCCTCGGTGGTCTCGGCGAATAGCTTGCGCATGTGGTCGAAGACACCGGTGTAGGTCGCCGGGTTGGAGCGGGGGGTCCGCCCGATCGGCGACTGGTCGACCCGAACGACCTTGTCCAGGTGCTCGAGCCCCGTGATGCGGGTGTGCCGACCGGGGACCTCCCGGTTGCCGTTGAGCTGGTTGACCAGCACCGCGGCCAGGATGTCGTTGATCAGCGTCGACTTGCCCGAGCCGCTCACGCCGGTGACCGCGACCAGCTGTCCGAGCGGCACGTCGACGGTGACCTCGCGCAGGTTGTGCTCACGCGCGCCCACGATCGTCAGCTGGCGCTTGCGGTCGCGCGGGCGCCGGATCGCGGGGATCTCGATGGACCGCCGGCCGCTGAGGTACTGCCCGGTGATCGAGTCCTTCGACGTCAGCAGGTCCTGGACCGGTCCGCTGACGACGACCTGCCCGCCGTGCTCGCCCGCACCCGGGCCGATGTCGACGACCCAGTCGGCGACGTGGATGGTGTCCTCGTCGTGCTCGACGACGATGAGGGTGTTCCCCATGTCCCGCAGCCGGATGAGGGTGTCGATGAGCCGGCGGTTGTCGCTCTGGTGCAGGCCGATGCTCGGCTCGTCGAGCACGTAGAGGACACCGACGAGACCGGAGCCGATCTGGGTCGCGAGCCGGATCCGCTGGGCCTCCCCACCCGCCAGGGTGCCGGCGGGCCGGTCGAGGCTGAGGTAGTCGAGGCCCACGTCGAGCAGGAAGCCCATCCGCTCGTTGACCTCCTTGAGCACCCGCTCGGCGATCATGCGCTGGCGGTCGTCGAGGACGAGGTTGCGCAGGAAGACCGCGCAGTCGGCGATGCTCAGGGAGGCGATCTCGGCGATTGACTTGCCGCTGAGGGTGACGGCGAGGACCTCTGGCTTCAGACGCGCACCGTGGCACGAGGGGCAGGGCACCTCACGCATGTATCCCTCGTAGCGCTCGCGAGAGGTCTCGCTCTCGGCCTCGGTGTGCCGACGCTCGAGGAACGGGATGACGCCCTCGTACGCGGTGTAGTAGCTGCGCTGGCGCCCGTAGCGGTTGGAGTACCTGACGTGCACCTCGGTCTCGTGGCCGTAGAGCACCGCCTGCCGCTGCTTGGCACTGAGGTCCTTCCACCGGGTCTTCAGGGTGAAGCCCATCGCGTCGCCCAGGGCCTGGAGGAGCCGGCCGAAGTACTCGATGTTGTGGCCGCTGGACCAGGGCTGGATCGCTCCGGTGGCGAGGGTCTTCTCGTCGTCGGGGACGACCAGCTCGGGGTCGACCTCCTTGCGGGTGCCGAGGCCGTGGCAGTCCACGCAGGCGCCGAAGGGGCTGTTGAACGAGAAGCTCCGCGGCTCGAGCTCCTCGAAGCTCAGGTCGTCGAACAGGCACGCCAGGTGCTCGGAGAAGGTGCGCTGGCGGTTCGGGTCGTCCTCGGGGAGGTCGACGAAGTCGAGGGTGACGAGCCCGTTGCCGAGCTGCAGGGCGGTCTCGACCGAGTCCGTGAGGCGGCGCTTGGACGACTCCTTCACGCTCAGGCGGTCGACCACGACCTCGATCGTGTGCTTCTCCTGCTTCTTGAGCTTGGGCACCTCGGTGAGCAGGTGCACCACGCCGTCGACCCGGGCGCGGCTGAAGCCCTTGGTCTGCAGGTCCGCGAACAGGTCGACGTACTCCCCCTTGCGCTCGCGGACGACGGGCGCGAGCACCTGGAACTTCGAGCCCTCCTCGAGCTCGAGGACGCGGTCGACGATCTGGCTCGGCTGCTGCCGGGCGATGACCCGACCGCAGACCGGGCAGTGCGGCGTGCCGGCGCGCGCGAACAGCAGACGGAGATAGTCGTAGACCTCGGTGATCGTCCCGACGGTGCTTCGAGGGTTGCGGTTCGTGGACTTCTGGTCGATGGAGACGGCCGGGCTCAGGCCCTCGATGAAGTCGACGTCCGGCTTGTCCATCTGGCCGAGGAACTGCCGGGCGTAGGCGCTGAGCGACTCGACGTAGCGGCGCTGGCCCTCGGCGAAGATGGTGTCGAAAGCGAGGCTGGACTTGCCCGAGCCGGACAGCCCTGTGAAGACGATCAGGGCGTCCCGCGGCAGGTCGAGGGAGATGTCCTTGAGGTTGTGCTCGCGCGCGCCGCGCACGACCAGCCGGTCAGCCATGGTGTCCATTCGAGAGAGGTCGATCTCAGGCTAACGTCGGTCTCCGACAGTCTCATCCCGGAAGGACCCTGACGTGAGCAGCTACACAGGTGAGGTCGAGGTCGGCGGTCCGGTGGACGTCCGGGAGCTCCCCGGGCTGACGATCACCAAGATCGCCACCAACCCGTTCAACAACAACTGCTACCTCCTGCGCGACACCGCCACCGGGGACACGCTGCTCGTCGACGCGGCAGGAGACCCGGACCGGCTGCTCGAGGCCCTCGGAGACGGCACCCTCATCGGGATCGTGACGACCCACGGGCACTGGGACCACTGGCAG
Organism: Frankiales bacterium; assembly: GCA_025464795.1. GTDB lineage: Bacteria > Actinomycetota > Actinomycetes > Mycobacteriales > SCTD01 > RYN-111. Next base: position 1,684 of record JAODNB010000073.1, on the reverse strand, counting down.
GGCCTCGACGCGGTCGTGCAGGCCACCGGCGCCCCCGTCCTCGCCACCGCGGCGGACGCGGGCGAGCTGCCGGTCCCGGTCGACCGCTTCCTTGCCGATGGCGACACCGTGACCGTTGGCGCCCACACCCTCGAGGCCCGGACGATCGCGGGGCACACGCCCGGATCGGTGTCGCTGTTCTACCCGCAGGAGGGCGGCCACCTGTTCACCGGGGACTGCCTGTTCCCTGGCGGCGTCGGGAACACCGAGAAGGACGCCAAGCGGTTCGCGTCGCTCCTCGACGACGTCGAGACGAAGCTGTTCGGCCGCTGCCCCGACTCCACCTGGGTCTACCCGGGCCACGGAGGCGACACCACACTGGGTGCCGAGCGACCGAGCCTTGCCGAGTGGCGCGAACGGGGCTGGTAGCCGCCGAGGAGCGCCGTTCGTTCGAGACAGGGGTGCGCTTCAGGCAGGCTCCTCGGGGAAGGAAGCCACGGTGATCGTGCCCCCCTCGTCGTGGAGCGTCGGGGCCTCGCCCGAGGCGGTGCCCCTGGTCCGCCGTCAGGTCCGCGAGACGCTGCGGTCGTGGGGCCGGGAAGAGCTGGCTGACGACGTCTGCAGCGTGCTGAGCGAGCTGCTGTCGAACGTCGTGCTGCACGCACCCGGTGAGGCTCTGGTCTCCCTGCACCAGGAGGGCGATGGGCTGCTGCTCAACGTCGTCGACGGGCACACCACGGTGCCGGCGCCGCGACTGGCCACCGCGAGCGGGACGACCGGGCGGGGGCTGGGGCTCGTGACGAGCCTGACGGAGAGCTGGGGCTTCGTACCCCGCGGGGACGGACCACCGGGCAAGGTGGTCTGGGCGCGGTTCGGCAGCACGCCGCGCGAGATCGAGGTGGACCTCGACGCCGACGCGCTGCTCGCGTCCTTCGACGAGGACGAGGGCCTGGGGTACGAGGTGACAGTCGGCGAAGCGCCGACGCAGCTGCTGGCGACGGCCAAGGACCACCTCGACGGGCTGCTGCGCGAGCTCGCCCTGGCCGAGGGCTCGGTCGGTGGAGTGCTCCCCCGGGACATCGTCGACCGGATGAGGCTCGCCGTCGCGAGCTTCGCAGAGGCCCGGTCGCAGCTGCGCCGGGCCATCACGCGCGCCCAGGCCGAGGGGCGTCGCCGGGTGATGGTCCGCTTCTCGCTGCCTGCCGAGCTCGCCGACGCGGGCGAGTCCTACCTCGACGCGCTCGCAGAGGCCGACGCGCACGCCCGCGACCGTCGGATGCTCAGCCTCGAGTCACCGGCCGCCTACCGGGTGCTGCGCGAGTGGTACGTGCGGGCGCTGGTCGACGGACTGCGGCGCGCAGCGGCCGGCGAGCCCCCGGTGGAGTACGCGCCCTTCGAGGACCGGCTGCTGCAGGCGCTCGAGGAGCAGGAGACGAGGGCGCGCCGCACGGCGCTCGCAGCGCAGCTGCAGCAGGTGACGGCCCGGCTGGCGGCTGCCGACACGCTCGAGGAGATCGCCGAGATCGCGGTCGCTGAAGGACGGGCGGCGCTCGGGGCCACCGGCGGCACCATGACTCGGCCTCGTGGCGATCGAGCGGTTGCGGTCCTCACGCTCGGGGCCGACGTGGGGATGCAGGACACCTACGACCTGGAGCCCACGGGGCCGCACGGACCGTCCACCGACGCGATCCGCAGCGCAGCGCCG
>JAODNB010000106.1 GCA_025464795.1 Frankiales bacterium | reverse complement strand
GACGTCCTGATGGCCAGCGTCGCGGGGCTGCTCCTGGTCGGCGTGGGGATCACCTCAGCACGCGCGGCCCGCAAGCGCCTGACGTACGAGACCTGGTTCTACCTGCACTTCTACACCTACCTGGCGATCGCGCTGGCCTTCAGCCACCAGTTCGCCACAGGTGCGGAGTTCGTCGACAACGGCCTGGCTCGCTGGGTGTGGGGGGCCATGTACGCAGCGGTCGGTGCTGCGATCACCTGGTACCGCTTCGTCATCCCTGTCGTGCAGTTCCGCCGCCACCACCTTCGGGTCGACTCGGTGCAGGTCGAGGCTGAAGGAGTGGTGAGCGTCGTCGTCCGCGGCCGGCACCTGCAGGAGCTGCAGGCCCAGTCGGGCCAGTTCTTCCGGTGGCGGTTCCTGACCCGCGAGCTGTGGTGGGTGTCCTCTCCGTACTCGCTGTCTGCCCCGGTGAGTGCCACGACGATGAGGATCACCGTGAAGGACCTTGGCGAGCACAGCAGGTCGCTCGCGCACCTCGAGCCCGGCACCCGCATCTTCACCGAGGGTCCCTACGGCGCGATGACCGCCGAGCTGCGGACCCAGCGCAAGGTGCTGCTGGTGGCCGGTGGGGTGGGGATCACGCCGCTGCGGGCCCTGTTCGAGACTCTTCCTGCCGCGCCGGGGGATCTCACGCTCGTCTACCGGTCGAGTGCCGCGAAGGACGTGGTGTTCACCGAGGAGCTGCGTGAGATCGCCGCCCAGCGGGGCGCGAACCTGCACATCGTCACCGGGCGGCGCGCCGAGCTCGGAGGGGACCCGTTGAGTGCCACGTCCCTGAAGGCGGTGCTTCCCGACGTGGCACAGCACGACGTCTACCTGTGTGGCCCGGACGGCATGACTGCCTCGGCGGTCCGTGCCCTGCGCCAGGCCGGCGTGCCCCAGCAGCGCATCCATCACGAGTCCTTCGCGTTCTGACCTTCCACCTCATCCCACCTCATCACCCTCTGAAAGGCCTCTCACCATGCGTCGCGTCCTGCTTGCCGTCGTCAGCACCGTCACCGGACTGGTGATGCTGCTGTCGTTCAAGACCCACGCCGTGGTGCCCGCCGGCGCCGCCGCGTCCGAAGTCGCGCCGGCCACTCCCGCAGCGTCAGCGAGCAGCACGACCACGACCACCACCCCGAAGGCGGTGACGTCGGCAGTGACCAAGACCGTCACCGGCGACTCGGTCGACACGAGGTGGGGGCCGGTCCAGGTGAAGATCACCGTCACGAGCGGGAAGATCACCTCCGCTGTGGCTGTCGTCTACCCCCAGAGCAACGGTCGGGACCAGGAGATCAACTCCTACGCGGTGCCGACCCTGCAGCAGGAGACGGTCACGGCGAACAGTGCGAGCATCGACATGGTCTCCGGCGCCACCTACACCAGCAACGGCTACATCCAGTCTCTGCAGAGCGCCCTGAACAAGGTCTGATCCATGACGACACCCACCGGCCCCGAGCCGGCGGCAGCCACCCACGTCGAGCACGTCATGGGCACGGTCTTCTCGATCGCGGTCCGCGACCCCGGGCAGTGGGACGCGGCCATCGCCGACGTCGTCGCCTGGCTGCACCGCGTGGACGGGCTCTTCAGCACCTACAAGCCCGACAGCGAGATCAGCCGTCTGCGCGACGGCCGGCTCACGATCGAGGCCGCCGATCCCCTTGTCCGCTCGATCCTCGACCGCTGCCGGGACTACGAGGAGCAGACCGACCAGTACTTCACCGCCTACCTCCCCGGTGGCCTGGACCCCAGCGGCCTCGTGAAGGGGTGGGCCATCGAGCAGGCCAGTCAGCTGCTGCGGCAGCACGGCAGCTCCAACCACGCCGTCAACGGCGGCGGGGACATGCAGCTGGCCGGCGAGTCGGCGCCCGGTCAGCCGTGGCGGGTGGGCATCAGCGACCCGCACGACCGAAGCAAGCTCCTGACCGTCGTGACCGGCCGCGACCTCGCCGTCGCGACGTCCGGCACGAGCGAACGCGGTGACCACATCGTCAACCCACGCACCGGGAGCATTCGCCACGGGCTCGCCAGCGTCACCGTGATCGGCCCCTCGGTCGAGCAGGCGGACGTCTTCGCCACCGCCGCTATGGCGATGGGCTCGCCGGCGCTGACCTGGCTCGACAGCCTGCCTGGACACCACGCCCTCGTCGTCTACGACGACAAGACGGAAGTCCGCACGAGCAGCTTCCACCTCATCGCTGCGTCCGACCACCCGGTGTGAGATCGGGCTTCGCGGCGGACCGCTCACGAGAGTCGACGGGGAAGCGGAGCTGGACCAGGGATCTCAGACGAGCCGGGTTCCCCAGAGGAAGGAGGCGCCGCCGGCGGCGAGTCCTGCCAGTAGTGCGATGCCGGCGAGGCTGGTAGTGATCTCGTGCCGGACGGTCTTCACGCCGACCTTGGCGGAGATGTCGGCGTAGACGGCCTTGAGCTCAGTTGCGGAGGCCGCGTCGTAGTACTGCCCGCTCGTGGTTGAGGCGAGCTCCTGCAGGGCCGCTTTGTCGACGGGTACGGGCACGGTCCGGTCGCCGACGGTCACGGTGCCGGTGTCGGTGCCGTAGGCGATCGTGGTGACGGGGACCTTTGCTGATGCTGCTTGTGCTTCCGCGTCGCTGACGGACTGGCCGGTCGTGTTGGCGCCGTCGGACAGCAGCACGATGTGCGGCTTGACGCCTGCTTTGGTGGCGGAGCTGATCGCGTTGAGAGAGGCCTGCACGGCGTCGCCGATCGCGGTGCCGCCCACGACCTGGAGAGCTCTGAGGCCGTCGACGACGAGCTGGTGGTTCGTGGTCGGCGGGACGACCAGGGTGGCGTTGTTCGAGAAGGCGACAAGCCCAACGGTGATGCTGCCAGGGAGGTCGCTGACGAAGGCTGTGGCAGCGCTCTTGGCAGCAGCCAGCCGGTTCGGGGAGACGTCGGTGGCATGCATGGAGGCGGAGACGTCCATCGCGACGACGACGGTCGACTTCTCGCGGGCCACCTTCACCTGGGCGGTGGGCTTGGCCCAGGCTGCGGTCATGCCCGTCAGGGACACCAGCAGCAGCGCGGCAGTCACGTGCTTGCGCCAGCTCAGGGAGGGGGGCATGACCGAGGCACGCAGTTCCGCGTCGGTGAACCGGGACGCGATGGCGCGGTTGCGGTGCTGCTGCCAGAAGTAGACGACGACCAGGCCGGCGACGCCCAGCAGCAGCCACAGCCGAGAGGGCTCGAGGAACGACAGGCTGCTCATGTGGTTGCTCCGATGCGAAGGGGGGTGCGGCGGCGCCGCTCGGTGAAGGCCGCGACGTCGATGAGCCAGTCGCGGTCGGTGCGCAGCACGAGGTGGGAGGCGCCGGAAGCGCGGACGGCGTCGGCATGACTGGCACGTCGGGCCGCGGCGGCCGCGGCGTACCGGCTTCGGACCTTGCTCGTGGTGTGCACCTCGACGAGTCGGCCGCTCTCGGGATCGACCACGCGCAGGGCGCCGACTGCGGGGAGCTCCAGCTCGCGTGGGTCGAGGACCTCCCAGACCAGGACATCGTCTCGCTGGCTGATCGCGCGGAGCGTGTCGGCCCAGACGGGCTTGGGGCCTAGCGGTCCGAGCAGGTCGCTGATCACGACAACGACTCCGCGCCGGCGACCGCTGGGGGTGGCCAGCTGCACCAACGCGTCGTTCAGGCCGAGCGTGCCGCCGTCGACGCGCTCGACGGACATCAGCGTGTGCAGGACCGCGAGCGCAGCGTCCCGCCCGGAACGTGCGGGGATGCGACGCAGCTTGTCGCCGGCGACGACGAGCACGCCGACGCGGCTACCTGCATCGCTGGCCAGGTGGCACACCGCTGCCGTGGCGGCGATGGCGAGTGCGCGCTTCTCGGAGCCGGTGCTGCCGAAGGCCATGGAGGCGCTGAGGTCGACCACGACCCAGGTCTCGAGCTCCCGCTCGGACTCGGTTGCGCGTACGTGGACCTCGCCGGTGCGTGCCGTGACCGACCAGTCGATCCGACGCACGTCGTCGCCGATCGTGTAAGGACGGGCTTGCGCGGGGTCTCCACCGGGGCCGGGGAGCAGACCTCGGTGCTCGCCTTGGAGCAGTCCGTCGAGGCGGTGTCGGGTCGACAGGTGGAGCAGGCGCACGGCCTGCTCGTCCACCAGCGGGGGAGGGGGGAGGTTCATGAGGGTGTCCAAACCGGATCAGAGGAGGCGAGTGCCCCATGCGAGGGACGCGGCGGCGGCTGCCATACCGGCAGCGAGCGCGAGGCCCATGACAGCGGCCGAGATCTCATGGCGCTCGGTCCTGACGCCGACGGTCTGCTTGATGTCGGCGTACACGGCAGTCAGCTCCTTGCCGGAGGACGCGTCGTAGTAGGTCCCGCCCGTTGTCGAGGCGAGGTCCTTCAGCGCCGTCTTGTCGACCGGCACCGCGACGGACTGGCCGTTCTGGTCAGCGGTGACGCCGTCCGTGCCGTAGCCGATGGTGGTCACCGGGACCTTGGCGTCCGCGGCGGCCGCGGCGGCATCGTTCACGGACAGGCCGGTGGTGGTGGCGCCGTCCGAGAGCAGGACGATGCGGGGCACCTCACCGGCGGCAGCGGCGCTCTTGACCGCGGCGAGCGAGACGGAGACGGCGTCGCCGATCGCCGTGCCCCCGGTCATCTTCAACGTCGTCAGGGCAGTGGCGACGGCCGTGTGGTCCTGGGTGGGTGCGACGACGAGATTGGCCTTGGTGGCGAAGGAGACCAGCCCGACCGAGATGCCCTCCGGCAGCTTGTTCACGAAGTCCGCAGCCGCGGCGGTCGCCGCGACGAAGCGGCTCGGCGAGACGTCCGTCAACGACATGGACGATGACACGTCCATCGCCACGACGACGGTCGCGCGGTTGTGGGTCGTGACCGTTGCCTGCGGCTTCGCCCAGGCAGCGCTGACGCCGGTGAGGGACACCAGGAGCAGGGCTGCGGTCAGGTGCTTGCGCCAGCTCGGGAACCGAGGTGCCACCGATGCGAGGAGGTCAGAGTCGGAGAACCTCAGCGCCGTCGACCGACCGCGCCGTTGCTGCCAGACGTATGCCGCTGCTGCCGCGGGCACGACCAGGAGCACCAGCAGGTGCGCCGGCTGAACGAAGCGGAGTCCGCTCATGCCGGGTTCCTCACGCCGCGCCCATGGCCTGCGCCGGGGCCACCTGCGGCGCCTCGAGCGCGCCCAGGACGCGCTTGACCAGCGCGCCGGCGATGACGCCCTCGGCGAGCGCTTCGTAGTTGAGGACGAGCCGGTGGGCAAGGACGTCGACGGCGACGTCGCGGATGTCCTCGGTCAAGACGTAGGTCCGGCCGCGGAGGACGGCGAGCGAGCGGGCCGCCTGGACGAGCCCGATGGTCCCACGAGGGCTGGCACCGTGTGCGAGGAAGCGCTTGATCTCCGGGACCCCATAGGCATCAGGGGTTCTCGTCGCCATCACGAGGGCGACGGCGTAGTCGACCAGGGCGTGGTGCACGAAGACGGCATCTGCCAGCGCCTGCAGCGACTGGAGCTGCTTGAGGTCCAGGACCTGCTCGGGAACCGGCTTGGCCACTGACATGCGGTGCACGATCTCGCGCTCCTCCGCCGCCGAGGGGTGACCGACCACGACCTTCATCAAGAAGCGGTCGCGCTGGGCCTCGGGGAGCGGGTAGACGCCCTCGCTCTCGATCGGGTTCTGCGTCGCGAGCACCAGGAACGGCGTGGGTAGCGGGTAGGTCGTGCCGCCGAGGGAGACCTGACGCTCCGCCATCACCTCGAGCAGAGCTGACTGCACCTTGGCAGGAGCTCGGTTGATCTCGTCGGCGAGCACAAGGTTGACGAACACCGGGCCGAGCTCGACCGCGAACTCGTTGTTGCGGTAGATCCGGGTGCCGACGATGTCGCTCGGAACAAGGTCCGGGGTGAACTGAAGCCGGGAGCTCGTGCCACCCACCACCGTCGCCAGCGTCTCCACGGCCAGGCTCTTCGCCACCCCAGGCACGCCCTCCAACAGGCAGTGCCCCCTGGCCAGCAGTGCGACCATCATCCGCTCGACCATGTGGTCCTGGCCGACGACGACCTTCTTCACCTCCATCAGGGCCCGCTCGAGATCCTCGGTTGGGCTGCTGCTCGACGTGCTCAGACGAGTGGGCATCGCTGTTCTCCAAGAGCTCGGGGTGGCTGCTGACGACCCACGTTGACGGCTCTTGCTGGCCACTCGCTGGCTGCTTCCTGAGGCTTGGCTGTGGATGGGCGGCGCGCCTTTGCCAGCGACCTGCCAGCGGCGGCGAAGGCTCCTCACGGGTTGGGCCCGCACCGTCAGGTCCTGAGCGGCGCCCGGCTGCTCTGACCGAGAGGACCTGACATGGACGAACAGACCACGGCCATCGCGCCCACGAGCACCCGGTTACCGAAGAAGCTGGCGCTCCTGTCCGTCGGCGTCATCGCCGGCGGGGTGCTCGGGCTCAGCGGCCTGGCCTCCGCGGCAGGCACCACACCGACGGCCCCGAGCACCGGGACGACCACGACCACGCACGGCCCCTGCCCCAACGGCGGCGGCCACCACGGTCGCGGCGACGGTGATGGCGACGGGGCGGGCACCGGTACGGCGCCCTCAGCTCCCGGCACCACCCCCTCGACAGGAGCCGGCACCACGACGACCACACCGGCCGTCTGAGCTGGGCCAGCACGAGCCGACTCCTCCGGCGTCACGTCGTGACAGTGCGTTCAAGAAGGTCGGGGGAGCCGGCTGCCCAGACACCGCCCCAAACTGCCGAGCCCAGAGGCGAGCGTCAGCGGCGAGCGATCTCCGCGGACCTGACCGCCTCGACACACAGACCTCGCAGGCCGGGCATGTCCGCGAGCTCGATCCCGAGCTTCGCCGCAGCCTTCAGCAGCGCGGTCTCCAGCTCGGTGGCCCGCTTGAGGTAGGTGGGCTGCTGCTTGTCGTCCACCACGACCAAGCGGACGTTGTTCTGATGAGCAGGCGTCTCGGAGTTCACAGCGGGCAGCGTCATCCGTCCATTCTCGACCCGATCGGCCCAGAAGCCGGTGCGGACGCGCCGACGTCTAGGTGTCGCCGCGTGAGAGCAGCGTCTCCTTGCTCTTCGCCACGGCGAAGCCCCAGGCCTGCCCCGGCGTGGTCTTGGGCGGCAGCGCGATCTCGTCCGGGTTGGTGACGACGTCGAGCAGGACCGGCCCGGGGTGCGCGAGCGCCTCGGCGACGGCTCCCTCAAGAGCCTCCGGGTCGGTGACCCGGATCCCGCGCAGGCCGCAGGCCTCGGCGACCGCTGCCAGGTCGGGGTTGGTGAGGACCGTGCCGAACTCCGGCAGCCCGCCTTGCTCCTGCTCCAGTTTCACCATCCCGAGCCGCCCGTTGTTGAAGCAGACCAGGGTGACGGGGAGGTCGTAGCTGACGGCGGTGATGATGTCGCCGAGCAGCATGGTCAGGCCACCGTCGCCGCAGAAGGCGATCACCTGACGACTGCGGTCCAGGGCCTGCGCTCCCAGGGCGTGCGGCATCGCGTTGGCCATGGACCCGAGGTTCATCGAGCCCACCAGCCGGCGGCTCCCGCGGAAGGTCACGAAACGCGCGAGCCAGACGGCCGACATCCCGGTGTCGGCGGTGAAGATCGCGTCCTCCGCGGCGAGCCGGTCCACTGCCGCGGCCACCGCCTCAGGGCGGATCCGGTCGTCCGGGTTGTCAAAGACGGCTCGCACCCGCCCGACGATCCCGGTCGCGTCGGTGTCGGGTCGGGTGAGGGCCGACTGCCGCTCCACCCACTGCGCATAGGCCGCGACCGCGTCGTCGAGGTGGCTGCGGTCGGTCTTCTGCCTGACTCGTGGCAGCAGCTCCTTCACGAACAGGCCGACGTCGGAGACGACGCCGAGCTCGAGCGGAGTGCGCCGGCCGAGGTGGGTCGCAGCGCGGTCCACCTGGATCGTGAGGGCCTTCTCCGGCAGCCAGTCGGGGTAGGGGAAGTCTGTGCCGAGCATGAGCAGCACGTCGGTGTCGTCGAACGCCTTCTTCGTGGCGGTGTTGCCGATGAGGCCTGACTGCCCTATCTGATAAGGGTTGTCGTGCTCCAGTCCCTCCTTGGCCTTGAGGGTCAGCACCATGGGCGCAGCGAGCCGCTCGGCCAGCGCGAGCACGTCCTCGCGGGCTTCCCTTGCACCCATCCCGACGAGCAGGGTCACCGTGGAGGCGCGCTCCAGCAGGTCAGCAGCGGCGCTCACTGCGGCCGGGTCTGGTGCCGTGCGTGGGGGAGTGAGCACATGCCTCGGGACCCGGACGGGGGCCGGCAGCTCCAGCGAGCCGACGTCGCCAGGGATGCTCAGGACGGCGACGCCAGGTCCCTCGTACGCCGCTTGCACTGCCTGTGCGATGACCCGCGGTGCCTGCTCCGGCGACGTCAGCGTGAAGCGGAAGCGGGCGACGTCGGTGAACAGCAGGTCGTTGTCGACCTCCTGGAAGTAGTCGCTGCCCATCTCGGCCCGAGGCACCTGGCCGCAGACGGCGAGGACCGGGGCGTGCGACTTCGCCGCGTCGTACAGGCCGTTGAGAAGGTGGATGGCCCCAGGACCCACCGTGCCCATGCACACTCCGAGGGTGCCTGACAGCTGAGCCTGGGCGCTGGCTGCAAAGGCTCCTGCCTCCTCGTGGCGTACCCCGATCCACTCGATCTCCGGCTCCTGCCGGATGGCGTCAGTGATGGGGTTCAGCGCGTCTCCGACGACGCCCCAGACCTGTCTCACGCCGAGCTCGCGGAGGACGTGCACCAGCCCTTCGGCGACCGTTGTCATGCGAGCTCTCTTCCTAGAGGGGGACGAAGCGATCAGGGTCAGCGAGTGCCCAGTCGTGGGCCCACTCCTTGGGCGCCTCGGCGAGCAGCTGCCCTGGTTCGAGCCAGTCGTACACCTCGTCGTAGCCGACGGTGGTGAGGTGGTCGAGCCTGCGCTGCAGCATGCGGGGCCTCAGCTGGGACGGGTGGTCCAGGCCCATCGCAGACAGCAGCTGCAGGGACTGCGCGACCGTGGCCTCGTGGAAGCGGTGGACGCGTTCGGCCTTGTCCGGGACGACGAGGGCGCGGGCGCGCTTGGGGTCCTGGGTGGTGACGCCCACCGGGCAGGTGTTGGTGTGGCAGCGCTGGGCCTGGATGCAGCCGACGGCCATCATCATCGCCCGGGCCGCGTTGGTGTAGTCGGCGCCCTGGCACAGGCGCTTGATGATGTCGCTGCCGGTGGCGACCTTGCCCGACGCTCCCACCTTGACGCGGTTCCGGAGCCCCGCGCCGACGAGGGCGTTGTGGACGAACATCAGCCCGTCGGTGAGGGGCACGCCGACATGGTCCTCGAACTCCTGCGGTGCGGCACCGGTGCCGCCCTCGGAGCCGTCGACGACGATGAAGTCCGGCCCGGTGCCCTCTTCGACCATTGCCTTGCAGATCGCCAGGAACTCGACGCGTGACCCGACGCAGAGCTTGAACCCGGCCGGTTTGCCGTCCGCCAGCTCGCGCATCCGCGCCATGAACCGGACCAGCTCGCGCGGCGTCGCGAACACCCGGTGGTAGGCCGGGCTCACGCACTTCTCGCCCTGCGGCACGCCGCGGGCCTCAGCGATCTCCTTCGTGACCTTGGCGCCCGGCAGCACCCCACCGATGCCGGGCTTCGCGCCCTGGGACAGCTTGAGCTCCACCATCTTGACGTGGTCGTGCGCGGCCTTGTCCCGGAACACCTCCGGGTCGAACCCGCCGTCCTTGGTGCGTGCGCCGAAGTAGCCGCTGCCCAGCTCCCAGACCAGGTCTCCACCGCCTTCCAGGTGGTAGGACGTCAGCCCGCCCTCGCCGGTGTCCTGGGCGAAGCCCCCGGCTGCCGCGCCGCGGTTGAGTGCGCGCACCGCGTTCGCCGACAGCGCGCCGAAGCTCATGGCCGAGACGTTGAGCAGTGACATCTCGTAGGGCTTGCTGCAGTCGGGCCCGCCGATCCTGACCCGCGGAGGCGTCGTCAGCTGCTCCTTGGGCACCGTCGAGTGCAGCAGGTACTCGTACCCGACCTCGTTGACGTCGAGCTCGGTGCCGAAGGCCTTCTCGCCGTGGATGCCCTTCGACCGCTCGTAGACGACGGTGCGGGTGTCCCGGTCGAAGGGTCGACCGTCCGTGTTGCGCTCGACGAAGTACTGCTGCACCTCCGGCCGGATCGCCTCCATCAGGAAGCGCGCATGTCCGATCACCGGGTAGTTGCGCAGGATGCTGTGCCGTCGCTGCAGCACGTCGTGCACCGCCGTCAGCGCCAGCGCCAGCAGCGGAACGGCGAGCAGCCACCACATCGGGGTCACCACTGCCGCGGCGGTCGCCGCCGAGGCGGCGAGCACGACGAAGACGACTGCGCCCCAGCGGATCACGCTCCGCTCATGCCCGCCCTTCCCTGAACGACACCTGACACGCTTGGTGCTGCAGACTGAGAGCTCCGAGATCGGAGGGTCCCTTGAGCACCGCTGACGCAGGGCCACTCATGCCGGCAGCCTTCCTCGGCCACGGCAACCCGATGAACGCGCTCGAGGTCAACCGGTACACGAGGGCCTGGCGTGCCTTCGGCCGAGCCGTGCCGCGTCCGAGGGCGATCCTCGTGGTCTCCGCGCACTGGAACATCAACGCGACGGCTGTGACTGCCATGCCGAAGCCCCGAACGATCCACGACTTCTACGGCTTCCCCACGTCGCTGTTCGAGGTCGAGTACCCGGCGCCTGGGCTGCCGGCGCTGGCCGAGGAGATCAGCGACGTCGTCAAGCCCACCTGGGTCGGTGCCGACGTCGACTCCTGGGGCATCGACCACGGGACGTGGTCCGTGCTCGTCCACGCCTTTCCCGATGCCAGCGTTCCCGTCGTGCAGCTGTCCATCAACGCCGACAAGGACGCGGACTACCACCTCGACCTCGGCGCCCGCCTCGCTCCGCTGCGCGAGCGCGGCATCCTGATCGTTGCCAGCGGCAACGTCGTCCACAACCTCGGGGGAGTGGACCGCGAGCGTCCTGAGGAAGGGTTCGACTGGGCTCAGCGCTTCGACGAGAGCGCGAAGGAGCGGATGCTCACCAACCCGATCGAGATGGCCACGCTCGACGCGCACGCCGACTACCGAAAGGCCGTCCCGACCCCCGATCACTTCATCCCGGCCCTGTACCTGGCAGGGCTTGCCGCGGCTGCAGCCGAGCCACGCACGGAGGTGCTCGTGGACGGCTATGCCTACGGCTCGCTGTCCATGACGGCGTACACGCTGGGGCTGAGCTGCCTGCCCGGCGAGACTGCCGGGGGAGGGGCGGAGATGCCGTCCGACGTACCGCCCGAGCAGACCAACACCTGAGCCGCACCGCGCTCCTCGTGTCAGGAGGAGGGGGTGGTGGAGCTACGCATCTCCTCAAGGGCGCGTTGCTCGCCCACCCACGCGTCGATGTCGTGCCAGGTCCGCTGCAGCCAGGTGTTCAGCTCGTCGTCGTCGCAGGCGTGCAGCTCGTGACTGGGCGCCTGCCACCAGGCGAAGCGCAGTGGCGTGTTGAGCGGCAGGGCGTCCCAGGCAGCCTGGGCGTCGAGGAGGTCCTCGTGCCCGGTGTGCGTGAAGATGAGGACGTCGGCACCCGGCGCCCCTCGAAGGGCTGCTGTCGCCCCGGCGGACCGGGGCGGGAGGACGTGCGGCATCCGCAGGGCAGCGCGCGCTTCACGGACCAGCCCTCGCCGGCGGAGCTTCGCCACCGCCGCGATGTGCCGCACGGGCGTCCAGTCGGCTCCCTCGGGGAACAGCAGCAGCGTCTGGTTCGGGGCCAGCTCGGACGCCGCCTGCCGGATCTGGTCGACGGACGTTCGCCGGGTCGCGCCCCGGGAGCCGACCCAGGTGCACCCGGTGCGAGTCAGCAGGAGGTCGATGGCGGGGTCGAGCCGCAGGGTGTCCTTCAGCACCACGTGCAGCCCTGGCCGGTACCTGGACATGAGCAGGTGGGCGAGGGCGAAGGAGGCACCTGGACCTGCGTGGCGGGCGAGCACCAGACGGGGTACGTCGCGGTCCTCGCGTTGCGCGAGGCGGGGGTCTTCGACGGCCACACGGAAGCCGAACACCGGCGCGGAGAGGCGGAGCAGCGCCCCGAGGAAGCCGCGCAGCAGGCTTCGATGGGCGCTCAGGACCCACCCTGCGCGCGACCACAGCCCCGCTCCCGAGCAGAGCCACAGCACGAGGCAGCTGACCATGCAGAGGCACTCACCGAGCGCGTAGGCAACAGCCATGGTGAGCAGGCGCAGCACCCGCATCCTCGGCAGTCGGCGTGACCAGACGCCGACCAGCACCACCTGGACGGCAGTCAGCAGGGCCGTCACCGCCCAGCCGACGAGGAGCAGCGCGGCAAGCACGAACACCAACGGCGCCAGCACGCAACGGCGCAACAGCCATCCGGCTGGGCCGCTGACGGTCACGAGCGCGAGCGAGCGGCGAGGAAGTCGGTGCACGCCTGGTAAGCGGTCTCGATGCGGGCCGCGACCAGCGACGTCGACCGGTAGCGAAGGTTCGCGAGCGGGGCCGAGACGTCGCCCGAGGGAAGCACGGTCACGTCCAGGCCCTCCGGGAGTGCGGCCATCTCCTCGCTGAAGCGGTGCCGCCGGGCGATCTCGAACGCCACGGTCGCGACGTCCCACGGCCACCGTGGCGGGCTGAGCGGTCGCTCGACCCGTCCGACCTGCAGCACGAAGACCTGCGTCGCACCGCGCGCGATGGCGCGACCGACGGGGATGCTGTGCACGAGCCCACCGTCGACGTAGTGCCGACCGCCGATCGCGACCGGCGGAAGCAGGCCCGGGACAGCGCAGGACGCGAGCACGGCATCTGCCACCGGCCCGCTCTCGAACCAGTGGGCACTGGCGGTCTCGATGCACGCTGCCACGCAGCCGAAGGGGACCTCGAGGCCCTCGATGAGCCTGCCGTCGGCGTGCTCCTCCAGCAGGGAGCGAAGGCCGCTGTTGCCGTGCACGTGCGTGCGGGTCCTCGCGAGCGTCGCCACCCGCCCGGCCAGCCCCTCCGAGAACACCGATCCGTGCCCCAGCCGCTCCCACATCTGCGCCAGCTGGCCGACGGTGTCGGCGTCGAAGGATGCCGCTGCGGCGGCGCCGTTGATGGCGCCGACGGATGACCCGAGGATGAGGTCGGGCTGGATGTCGGCCTCGACCAGGGCGCGAAGCATCCCCACCTCGACCGCGCCGAGCATGCCACCCCCACCCAGCACGAAAGCGATCATGAGCTGGGCCTTCCCTCAGACCAGGCGCAGGAACCGCTCGGCGTCGCCGACCCTGGGCAGGTTGTTGAACAGCACGTACGGATCGGTTCGGTCGCGGAGGCGATCCCGCAGTGCCTTCAGCTCGGCGTCGGTGTGCACGTGGCGCATGCTGGTGGTTCCGTGCAGGCGGTAGTACGTCTGCTCCGGGGTCACCGTCTCGCGCTGCATGGGGTCGACCACGTGCACGAGGTCGAGGTCCGCGCAGAGCTCGGACAGCAGGGGATCGGGCCAGTCACCGCGCGGCTCCCACAGCAGGCGCGCCGCCGGCCGCGGAACGTTCGACAGCAGGGTGCGCATCGCGTCGACGTTGGCGCTCGTTGGCCGGAAGCTCTTGGGGCACTGCAGCAGGACGGCCGTGGCCCGCAGGGCGTGTGCGCACTCGAGGGTGCGCTGCCAGGCGCGCAGCACCACCGGCGTCGAGCGGAACGCGCCGACCTGGGGCTTGTCCGCTTCAGGCAGCGGCGTCTTCAGGCGCCGGTACGTCGGGCTGCCGGAGAGGTGGGTGATGACCTGCCACGCCTTCATGGTGAACTCGAACGAGGGCGGGACGGTGCTCCGCCAGCGCTCCAGCAGGGCATCCGCGGGCGGCTCGTAGAAGGTCTGCTGGACCTCGACCAGCGGAAACAGCTCGACGTAGGCCTTCATGGACGTGGTCCAGCCGCACAGCCCGACGCGGACCGGCGCACTCACCAGTCGCCGCCACCGCCCATGTCGCCACCGCCGCCCCAGTCGCCGCCCCCGCCCAGGTCCCCGCCGCCGCCCCAGTCGCCGCCACCACCGCTGTCGGAGCCGTTCTCGTAGCCCTCGTCGTAACCGCGTTCGAACCCGTCGCCGCCGTACCCGTAGCCCCCGCCGAACAGGCCACCTCCGCCGAACCCACCGGAGAGCACCGAGCCGAGCAGGAACGGCGTCCAGAACGGCGCCGAGTACCAGCCACCGGGCACCATGCCGCCACCGACGTACCCGCCACCGAAGTAGTGGCCGCGCCCCGGCTGGTAGTGCGGCGAGCCCTCGTACGACTGGTCGCCGACCTGGATGGTCTGCTCGCCGTCGAGCAGCGGTCCGTTCGCCTGGAGGGCGGGCAGGTCCGGTCCGAGCGGAAGCCCGAGGGCCTGACGGGCGGTCCGTGCGGCGTGCAGGCCCTCGAGAGCGCTGCGTCGGGCGGCGGCGAGCTCAGCGGCGGTGCGCGCGGACGCCAGCGCGGAGCCGGCTGCGTTGTACCGGTCCGACGCATCGGACAGGGCCTGCTGAGCGGTCGGGTCCGACCGGCCGTCGAGGTTCAGCACGTCGTTGCCCAGGCGGTCGTAGAGCTGGACCACGTCTGCGCGCAGGTCGCGGACCTCCGCCTCGCGCCGTCGCCGGCTGCGACGGGACCGGAGCGCCAGCGCCCCACCGCCGACAGCCAGCAGCCCACCGAGCAGGTACGCGCCGCTGTGGTCGTTGCCGGCGGGCGCACGGGAGACTTCTCCGCTCCCGCCGGGCACCGAGGACCCGCCGGAGCTCGCTTGGTCAGCCACGCGCTGGGCGAAGCTCTCGGCGAAGGCAGTGACGGCCGCGCGAGTGAAGCCGCCTCGGGTCTGGGCGAGCTCGGCGTCCAGGGCCGCACGTGCGTCGACCCCGCGTGCGGCCGCCGCCGGGCCGGCGTCGGCGCCGAGGTGCTGGTTCGCGGTGACGACCAGGACCACGGCTGCGTCGTTCCCGAGCGCTTGGCGGATCTGCACGGCCCGCTGGGAGGCCTGCTCCTTGGAGGACGCGGCGGCAGCGGGCAGCGCGGCGACGACGACCGGGGGGTCGCTGCCCGCCAACCGGCTGTTGAGGGTGGAGACGTCGAGCAGGTCGACCCCAGGAGTCTGGTAGGCGTGGGCGTTCTGCAACGCGGCAGCGACCTCGCCCACGTCGTCGGCTCGTGCGGTACCGGGGACGGCCAGCACGAGCAGCAGCAGGACGAGCAGGCAGCGCCTCATGGATCAGGTGTGCGCCGTTTCCTGGGTGCGAAACCCTTCCCGAGTGCCTCGACTAGCGTCTGCGGCGTGGATCTTGCCACTCGCCGTCTGCTGGCAGCCGTGCTCGCGTGCGTCGCGGTCCTCACCCTCGCGGGCTACTTCCTGAAGGCCCAGTGCATCGGGGACTACAACGCCGTCCGGGACAAGAACCTCTGCAGCAACGACATCCAGTTCCTGTACGGCAACCGGCACCTCGACCAGCACCAGTTCCCCTACCTGCACGGCGGGCTGGTGCAGCGGCACTACGAAGACGGCACCCCGTACGACGACCTGACCGGAGGCACGCTCGAGTACCCGGTCCTCACCGGGATCTTCGCCTGGTTCCCGTCGGTCTTCGTCGGCAACGACGGCGACTACCTCAGGCTCTCGGCGCTGCTGCTCGCCCCGTTCTCGTTCCTGACCGCTTTCCTGCTGTTCCGGATGGTGCGGTGGCGGGCGCTGCTCTACGGGGCGGCGCCTCCGCTGGTCTGGTACTCCTTCCACAACTGGGACCTGCTCGTCGTGGCGGCCACCGTCGGGGCGTTCTACGCGTGGTGGCGACAGCGCTACGCCTGGTCTGCGGCTTGGCTGTCGATCGGGGCGTGCCTGAAGTTCTGGCCGTTGTTCTTCGTCCTGCCGCTGCTGCTCGACCGGCTCGTGAAGCACGACCGCCTCAACGCGGCGTGGGTCGTTGCCAGCTTCACGACGGTCTTCGGCGCGATCAACGGCTTCTTCGCGGTGGCGAACCCGGACGGGTGGTGGGCGCCGTACGCCTTCCAGCAGCACCGGGCGGCGGACATCACGAGCAACAGCATCTGGTTCTGGGGCTTTCCGCAGCTGTCCACCGACGACCTGAACACGCTCGTCCCCTGCCTGGTCGTCCTGGGAGTCGCGGTCGCCTGCGGGGTCGGCTGGTGGCGCGCGAAGCGGGAGGGTCTCTTCCCGTTCGTCCAGGTGTGCGGGGCGGTGCTGGCCGTGTTCATGCTGACCAACAAGGCGCACAGCCCTCAGTACGCGCTCTGGCTGTTGCCCTTCTTCTGCCTGCTGCGGCTCCGCTGGGGCTGGTGGCTCGGCTACATGCTTCTCGACCTCTGCCTGTACGTCGGCCTCTTCCGGTGGTACTACGACCTCTCGCAGGGCCGCGACTTCGGGCTCGCCAAGCAGGCGCTGGTGATCGGCGTCTGGGGCCGCGCGGTGATGCTGCTGCTCCTCGTCGTCGTGATGCTGACGAGCAGGACCGCCCTCCCGGAGCCGGTCAGTCCGCGAAGGGGATGACGCCCGCTTCGCGGTAGTGGAGCGCCTCGGTGCTCATGCAGCCGTCCTCGTGGTGCAGCCCGACCGCCACGTCCACGCCGCAGTGGTCGCACGGCGGGGCGGGGTGCTTGCGCGGCGGCCGCCCGAGCACTCCCAGCGCCTTGGCGACGCTGATCATCCCGTCGGACGCCAGGTCCTGCATCGCGGCGATGGCCTGCGACATCTGCTCGGCGAGGGCGCGAGGGACAGCGACGACGTCATCGTCTTCCAGCGGCTCCACGCTCTGGAGGCCGTGCTTATGACGCGTCACCTCTCCGGCATCGGCGGCAACCGCTCCACCCTGAAGCCGCCGCACCGGCAGGGCTCAGGCGCTGCGACGGATCCACTTCTGGAGCGCCGGCGCGAGTGCGCGCTCGACGTCCAGCAGGGCCAGCTCGTGAGCGAGGCCGGCCTTCATGCCTGTCGGGTCGAGCAGGTCGATGAGCAGGGAGGGTGGGATGCCGTCCTGGAGGAGCTTCCATGCCAGGGACGGACCGGTACGGGGAAGAGCGGTCATGTCCTTCTCTCGACCTGTGGTCGAGGCTTCCTTAGCGCTGAACGGGTGAAGAATCACAGAGCTGTCATTCCGCGGCCTAGGGAACCGGCTCCCAGCGGCCGTCCTCGAGCAGGCGGGCGATCCGGACGTGCATCGTCGAGCGCTGGTGGAGCGCGGACTGCACCGCTCGGTGCAGGCCGTCGTCGAGGTAGAGCTCGCCGTTCCACTCGATGACGTGCCCGAAGACGTCGCCGAAGAAGGTGGAGTCCTCGGCAAGCAGGACGTCGAGGCGGAGCTCGGCCTTCACCGTGATGAGATCCGCGATGCGCACCTGTCGTGGCGGGATCCCGGCCCAGTCCTTCGAGGTCATCGACGGGTGTGCGTAGGGCGCACCCTCGAGGACCCCCTTGAAGACGCGTCCGCCGGAGGCCGGGCGCCTGCGCACGGGCTGCGTCATGCACTCACCCTCCCACGCCCGGCGCTGGAACACTGGAGCCATGCCGTTGACCGGGGACTACCTTCCGAGCCCTGAGAAGTGGGTGCGTGACGAGGTCGACCACCTCGAGCGCACCGGCGGCTCCGCCTTCCGCGACCGGCCGGTCGTGCTTCTCACCTCCGTCGGGAGGGTGACCGGCGCGCTGCGCAAGACGCCGCTGATGCGGGTGGAGCACAAGGGCGTGTACGCGGTGGTCGCGTCCAGGGCAGGCGCGCCCAGCTCCCCGAGCTGGTACGGGAACCTGCTGGCCCACCCGGCGGTAGAGCTGCGGGACGGCCCGGCCCGGTTCGACCTGGTCGCGCGCGAGGTCTTCGGGGACGAGCGCGCGGCGTGGTGGTCCCGGGCGTGCGGTGTCTTCCCCTCCTACGCGCACTACCAGAGCAGGACGCGCAGGCGCATCCCTGTGTTGCTGCTCGAGCCGCCGGCGGGTGCGTGACGGTCACATGCGTGTTGCTCTGCACCGCGCCGCCATGACAAAGCGGTTGACAGGACCTAGGTTGCGCGAAACCGGAGGTGAAGGGGATCTGTGGCGAGCGGCAACGAGGACAGGCCAGGCGCGACCAGCCTGACCGATGCCCCGGTGCCCGACCTGGCAGTTCCGGTGGCGCGAGATCGGCCCACGCGCAGCCCGGGCAAGATCGCTCTGGACCGCTTGAGGTCCAACCTCCCGGCGATGATCGGGCTCGCCTTTGTGGTCTTCATCGGGCTGGTCGCCGTGTTCGCGCCGCAGATCGTGGATGCTCTCGGGCACCCGCCCAACCAGACCTCCGTCGACCACCTCACCGACAACGGCCTGCCTAAGGGCCACCTGTCCGGCATCAGCGGCAGCTACCTGTTCGGCATCGAGCCGCAGACCGGCAGGGACATCTTCAGTCGCATCTGCTACGGCGCGCGGGTCTCCCTGGGCATCTCGCTCACGGCCACGTTCCTGTCCATGGTCCTGGGGCTGTTCTTCGGCAGCGTGGCCGGCTTCTTCCCCGGCAAGGTCGACGCGGGAATCAGCCGCGTCATGGACCTGCTGCTGGCCTTCCCGGGTCTGCTGTTCACCATCTCGCTCATCGGCGCCGTACCCGACAACGTCCCGCGCCCGGTCATCATCGTGCTGGTCCTCGGCGGCCTCGGCTGGCCCTACATCGGGCGCCTCATCCGCACGTTCGTGCTGTCGCTGAGGGAGCGCGAGTTCGTCGACGCAGCCCGGGTCTCCGGGGCCGGGGAGTGGCGCATCCTGTTCCGGGAGGTGCTCCCGAACCTGACCGGCCCGGTGCTCACCTACACGATGCTGCTGATCCCCGGCAACGTCGTCGCCGAAGCGGCGCTGTCCTACCTCGGCGTCGGCATCCGCGTTCCCACCGCCTCGTGGGGCTCCATGCTGTCCGACGCCTCGGCCTACTACTCGGTCGATCCCTTCTACCTGGTCGTTCCCGGCCTGGTGCTGTTCCTCACGGTCTTCGCGTTCAACCTCTTCGGAGACGGCGTGAGTGAGGCGTTCAACCCGAAGTCCAACAGGTAGCCCCCTCGGAAAGGAAGTTGCATGGCTAGATCCAGCCTCGCGCTCACCCCTCGCGTACCCCGGTACGCCACGGCGGCCGTTGCCGTCTGCGCGCTCGCGCTCACGGCCGCCTGCGGCGGCGGCTCGTCCAAGACCACCGACACCAGTGGGTCGAAGGGCACCGTCGGCGGCACGCTGTACTACCTGAGCAACTCCGACTTCGGACACCTCGACCCGGCCCGCAACTACGTCACGGACGCCGGTGACTTCGGTCGCCTGCTCTACCGGACGCTCACCACCTACGCCCCGGCCGGCGGCATCCCGGGCACCAAGGTCATCCCGGACCTTGCGACCGACACGGGCACGCCGAGCGACAACGCCAAGACGTGGAAGTTCACGATCAAGAAGGGCCTGAAGTACGAGGACGGCTCGGTCATCACGACCAAGGACATCAAGTACGGCGTCGAGCGCACCTTCTCGGAGCTGCTGCCCGAGGGGGCTCCGTACATCAAGGACGCCCTCGTCGGCGGCGACGCCTACAAGGGGCCCTACAAGGACAAGGCCGGTCTGGCGTCGATCGAGACGCCCGATGACACCACGATCATCTTCCACTTCAAGGAGCCGTTCGCGGACTTCCCCTACGCGGCTGCACTGCCCGGCACCGCTCCGGTGCCGCAGGCCAAGGACACCAACACGAAGTACGACCTGCGGCCGTTCAGCTCCGGTCCCTACATCCTGTCGTCCTACCAGGTCGGCAAGACCTTCACGATGACCCGCAACAAGTACTGGGACCGCTCCACGGACAAGGCCCGTGGTGCCTACCCGGACACCGTCATCGGCTACGTGTCGCTCGACGGGGCGACCATCGACCAGCGGATGATCGCTGACAACGGCGAGGACAAGAACGCCGTCACCTTCAAGCTCGTCGAACCGGAGAACGTCACCAAGGTGACGAGCGACCCGGCGATCAAGAGCCGCGTGATCACGGGCCCGGACGGCTCGATCGTCTACACCGCCATGGACACGACCAAGAAGCCCACCAGCGACATCAAGGTCCGACAGGCTCTTGAGGTCGCCTGGCCCAAGAAGGCCGCGCGCATCGCCGGTGGTGGTCCGCTCGTCACGGGTGACTTCGCGCACGACGTCATCCCGCCGAGCCTGTCCTCGCACCAGGACTTCAACCTCTACCCGACCACGGACGACGCCGGTGACCCGGTCAAGGCCAAGAAGATGCTCGCCGACGCCGGCTACCCCAACGGTGTCACGGTGACCGTCGGCGTCGTCGCCACCGCCACCGGGCAGAAGGTCGCTGCGGTCATCAAGGAGGGCCTGGCGAAGGCAGGGATCAACTACAAGATCCAGCTGATCGATGCCTCGAAGTACTACGACATCATCGGTACCCCGGCGAAGCAGCCGAACCTGGTGGGCTACGCGTGGATCGCTGACTGGCCGGCCGCCTCGACGGTCATCCCGCCGCTGTTCACCTGCGGTGCCATCCAGCCGCAGGGCAACATCAACGTCTCGAACTACTGCAACAAGGACTTCGACGCGAAGGTGGCCCAGGCGAAGGCGGAGACCGACCTGAAGAAGGCCGACAAGCTCTGGGGTGAGCTCGACCGCAAGCTCGTCGAGGACGCCGTGGTCATCCCGCGCTACTACGGGAAGTCGATCTCGATCCAGGGCAGCAACATCAAGAACTACTGGTCTGCGCTGCCGTTCGGCGGCCAGGTCGACGTCGCGAACGTCTCGGTCAAGTAGTCCCCGAGGAGGAGGCGGGGGACGGCTCGCTGCGGTGAGCCGTCCCCCGCACACACCATGACCCGCTACCTCGTCCGTCGCGTGCTCGCCCTGATCGCGCTGCTGTTCGCCGTGCTCGTGGTCACCTTCGTGATCTTCTTCTCGCTCCAGAGCAACCCGGCCCTGAAGTCGTGCGGGCGCGTGTGCTCCCCGGAGCGGCTCAAGGCGGTCGAGCACAAGTTCGGCCTGGACAAGTCGCAGCCCGAGCAGTTCGTCATCTACCTCAAGGGCTTCGTCGAGGGCAGGGACTTCGGCGAGGGTGACGCGGTACGTCGGTGCCCTGCGCCGTGCCTGGGCTACTCGTTCAAGAGCGACGTGCCCGTGCTCACCTTGATCGAGAGCGACTTTCCCGTGACGCTCTCGATTGCTGTCGGCGCTGCGGTGCTGTGGCTGTTGATGGGCGTCGTGACCGGCGTGATCTCCGCCCTGCGAGCCGGGACTCGCGTCGACCGCTCCATCGTCGGGATCTCGACGGCCACGCTGTCACTGCCGACCCAGCTCGTGGGCTACCTGCTGCTGCTGCTGTTCTGCGTCAAGGGGGGAGTGGCTTTCCCGCACTACGTCAGGATCGCGGACAGCCCGTGGGGGTGGTTCACGAACCTGCTGCTGCCGTGGATCACCCTGGCCATCATCTACTCGGCCGTCTACACCCGGCTGACGCGGTCTCAGATGATGGAGTCGATGCAGGAGGACTTCATCCGTACCGCCCGTGGCAAGGGCCTGTCGGAGCGCAAGGTGACCTACAAGCACGGCGCCCGCGCCGCACTCCCCCCGCTGATCGTGATCTTCGGGCTCGACCTCGGCGGTCTGCTCGGCGGCGCCTTCGTCACCGAGCGGATCTTCGGCATGCCGGGGCTCGGCAACCTCGCGGTGAAGTCGATCGTGGACCTCGACCTGCCCGTCATCCTCGGCGTCACGATCTTCGGCGCGTTCTTCATCCTCGTCGCGAACCTGGTCGCTGACATCGCCTACGCCCTCACCGACCCCAAAGTCGTCCTGCAGTAGATGACCCTCCTCACGGACTTCGAGCTCACCTCGACAGACGAGGGAGAACCGGCGGCGGACGCCGTGTGGATCCCCGCCGTCGTACCGGGCGGCGTGCACGAGTCCCTCCTCGCTGCGGGTCTCATCGGACACCCGTACTTCGGGAACAACGAGGCCGCAGTCGCGTGGATCGAGGAGAAGACCTGGTGGTACCGGGCTTCGTTCCCCGGTCTCGAGGGGGAGCGGGTCACGCTTGCCTTCGACGGGCTCGACACCGTGGCGGACGTCTGGCTCAACGGGACCCTGGTCGGCTCGCACGCCAACCAGCACCGGCCGCTGGTCCTGGACGTCACCGGCGTGCTGAGGCAGCGGAACGACCTGCTGCTCCGGTTCCTCCCTCCGCTGCGGGACACCCTGGCTCCGGACGAGATCGAGGCGGCCGCGGCGGCCACCCGGGCACGTCAAGCGGCTGTGCGGCCGCAGGCTGAGGAGCTCCCGCTCGAAGACCTGCTGCTGCTCGTCCGTCGTTCCGTCCGGCGCAAGGCGACCTTCTCCTGGGGCTGGGACTTCGGCGCCCGCGTCCCCTCCGTCGGGTTGCTGAACTCGGTGACGCTGACGCAAAGCCGCGTCGCCGCGATCGCCGGCGTGCACGCGCGCACCACTGCGCTTGATGTGACGGCCTCGACCGCGACGATGACTGTGGCCGTGGAGCTGGACTGCTTCGGCGGCCGCCCTGAGCAGGTGCGGGTGGTGCTGACGTCCCCGAGCGGTGCTGTGGTCGAGAAGTCCTTGCCTGCGGGCGATTCCGTCGAGGTCGAGCTCTCACTGCACCAGGCCCAGCTGTGGTGGATGCATGACCTGGGGGACCAGCCGCTGTATGACCTGGAGGTGACGCTGGTCGATGGCAGCGGTGTGCTGGACACCTGGACGGGCCGCGTCGGTGTCCGCACGGTCGTGCTGGACCGCAGCGAGGGACCCGACGGTCGGGTGTTCCGGTTCCTCCTCAACGGGGTCCCTGTCTTCGCTCGTGGCGTCAACTGGGTGCCCGCGTCACTGCTGGTCGGGTCGATCCCGGCGGACACCTACCGCGACCTGATCTCTTTGGCGCAGCGTGCGCAGATGACGATGATCCGGGTGTGGGGGGGTGGGATCTACGAGCCGCAGGTCTTCTACGACGCCTGCGACGAGCTCGGGATCCTGGTCTGGCAGGACTTCATGTTCGCCTGCTTCGACTACCCGAGCGACAACGCGGAGCTCACCGCGGAGGTCGAGCTCGAGGCGGTGCACCAGGTGCGTCGGTTGCGCAACCACGCGTCGCTGGCGCTCTGGTGCGGCAACAACGAGGTGCAGGCGATCCACGAGCTGACCAACGGCAACGTCGAGCCCGGCCCCTGGGGCTGGTCGTACTTCCACGAGCTGCTCCCTGCGGTCGTCGCGGTCCATGACCCGGCGACGCCCTACTGGCCGGGCAGTCCTTGGGGAGAGACCGACGGCGAGCTGGTCAACGGCGTGAGCGACGGCGACCGGCACGCCTGGGAGGTCTGGCACGGCATCCCCATCGGTGCCGGCGGTCCGACCGAGTTCGAGACCCGCGGGGAGGCGGTGCACTTCCACCGCTACGCCTACGACGAGGGCACCTTCATCAGCGAGTTCGGCATCCACGCGGCGCCGGAGCTGTCGACCCTCGAGCGCTGGACCACACCCGGATCGCTCGAGCTGCGCAACGAGGCCTTCGACCAGCGCAACAAGGACACCCCCAAGGACAAGGGCTACGCCCTGATGGAGCGGGAGACCGGCGTCCCGACCACGATGGCGGAGTACGTCGACTTCTCGATGGCCTGCCAGGCCGAGGGGCTGAAGTTCGGCATCGAGCACTACCGCCGCCGCCAGCCGCGCTGCGGCGGGACCCTGGTGTGGCAGTTCAACGACGTCTGGCCCGGGTTCAGCTGGTCGGTCGTCGACCACGACCTCGTCGCGAAGGCCGGCTACTACTTCCTCCAGCGGGCCTACCAACCCCTCATCGCCTCCTTCACCGTGACGGATCAGGGCCTCGAGCTCTGGGTCACCAACTCGGTCACGCGCGACGTGCCGCTCGACCTCGTGGTCGAGGTGGCGACCTTTCGCGGTGACACGGTCCTGCGCGAAGAGGTCTCGGTCGTTGCGGGCGCGTATGCCTCGGCCCGCGTCTGGTCCAGCCCCGTCGTGCCGACCCCGGACCAGTACGCCTGGGTCTCCTCCCCGTCAGCCGAGATCGAGCCGAACCGCTGCTTCTTCGGCTTCCTCAAGGACCTTCCGCTCGACGGTGTGGTCGACGCCCGGACCACCTGGACCGGCGAGACGACGGCGGAGGTGGAGCTGACCTCGCGCGGCTACAGCTACTTCGCACACGTCTTGTCGCCGCACCCGGGGGCTCGGTTCGAGAGCAACTACGTCGACCTGCGGAACGGCGAGAAGCACGTCATCCGGGTCAGCGGGTTGCAGCCCGGTGCGGACCTTCGGGTCGCGAGCTACGGATCTCGTGACTGAGGGTTGAGGCGTGCCTACAGCGGGCACATTCGCGTTGCCCACCAGAGCGGTGGAGACGCCGCCACAGAGGAGACACCCATGATCGCCCTCGGTCTGATTTTGCTCATCATCGGCCTGGTTGTGCCGGCCGCCCACGTGCTGTTCACGATCGGCATCATCTTGCTGCTGGTCGGCCTCGTCCTGAACTTCGTCCCCATGGGCGGGAACCGTCGCCGGGTCTGGTGACCCAGCACTGAGCACACCGAGGGCGCCCCGGACAGGGGCGCCCTTCGTGCTGCCCGGCAGCACGCATCAACCGAAGGCAAGAGGGGGAGGAGCCGCGCATGACGTGGTGGCGGGAGCGCTCGCGCAAGGGGCGTGTGGGGATCGTGCTCGGGACAGGTCTGCTGCTGCTCCTCGCGGCAGGTGGGGTGGCCTACGCGACGACCAGCGTCCCCTCGCCGAGCAAGATCGCCACAGCGCAGGCGACTCGGATCCTGTACGCCGACGGCACAGAGATGGGACGGGTCGGCACCAACCGCCAGATCGTGCCGCTGAGCGCGGTCTCGGTCGCGGCGCAGCACGCTGTGCTGGCCGCCGAGGACCGGGGCTTCTACACCGAGTCGGCGATCAGCCCTCGGGGGATCGTGCGGGCGCTGTTCACCAACGTCAGCGGCGGTGGCGTCTCGCAAGGCGGGTCCACCATCACGCAGCAGTACGCGAAGAACGCCTTTCTCACCCAGCAGCGCACCCTCACCCGCAAGGTCAAAGAGGCGCTCATCGCCATCAAGATGAGCCAGAGCGTCAGCAAGTCCAAGATCCTCGAGGACTACCTCAACACGATCTACTTCGGACGAGG
>JAODNB010000425.1 GCA_025464795.1 Frankiales bacterium | reverse complement strand
GACGTGACCGTCGCGGTGGACGCGGTGATCGAGGCGGACCTCGGTTCCGAGGACGCAGCGTTCCGGGTCGAGCAGGCCGAGGGCCACGAGCTGCAGTGGTACGCGACCCAGGAGATCGGGCCGCTGCTCGAGCTCGGCTGACTCGGAGCTAGGCCGCCTGGCGCTCCTCGACGGCCGTCGCGCGCGCGGGCATCGGCACGACTCGCGCGGTCTTCGGGGCCACCCGACGGGCGGCGGCCTTGCGCGGGATCAGTGGCCGGGCGAGGAACCAGGCGAGCGCCAGGAACCAGGGCAGCTCGCAGGCCCACACCACCAGCACCTGGTTCTGGGGTCCGGTGAACTGCTTCTCGGCCAGGAACCTGCCGATCTCCGCGGGCCAGCCGATGAGGACGACGAACCCGGGCGCGAGCAGCGCCATCTCGAGCAGGTGACGGGCCCGGCTCTTCACGACCTTCTGCGGCTGCTTGGCCATGCGCTCCGCCGACGGGCGCAGGTAGGGCGCGAGCGCCGACGGCAGCAGGTGGGCCGGGTAGTCGCGGATCACCCGCTGCATCACCAGGAAGCACCCGAGCACCAGCAGCATGTCGCTGCCGAAGACGACCGGCTCCGGGACGCTCGCGGCGAGCGCGCTGGACGTCCGCAGCACCAGCCCGGTGAGGGCGAGGGCGACGGCACCGGACTCCAGGCCCTCCCGCGCCATGGTCCACAGCTCGAGGACCAGGTGCCACGGGTGCGGGGTGACCTCGGCATCGAGCACCTCGTCCGGGTCGCTCGCGCGCCGTTCGCCGACGGTCACCTGGACGGGTGCGTCCGAGCGCTCCGCCACCTGGGTGCCCGGGCGCCAGAAGCGCGCGCGGTGCCACGTGCTGCGCAAGGAGCGCGTCACACCGGCCCAGGTGGTCACCGTCATCCGCGGCGCGAGCAGCACCAGGGAGGCGAGCAGGACCACCAAGCCGATGTACCGGGAGAACTGGGCGACCGCGCTCATGCGCAGCTTCTTGTCCAAGGCACCTGACGACTGTACGGCCGTGGTGCCGTGTTGCGAAGCAGAAGTGGCAGCATGAGCGCTACCGCACCCCGAGTTGGGAGACCCCCCGTGCTCGACGCCATCAGCGTTGTCCCCGCAGCCGTCAACGAGCCGATCCACCAGTACGCCCCCGGAAGTCCGGAACGCGCCGGTCTGGAAGCCCGTCTCAAGGAGCTCTCCGGCGACCAGCTGGACCTGACGTGCACGATCGGCGGTGCGCCGACGATGGCGTCCGGTGATCGCATCGCCGTCGTGCAACCGCACCGTCACGCCGCGGTCCTCGGGACGACCGCTGAGGCGTCGGAGCGCGAGTGGCAGTCGGCGGTCGATGCGGCGCTCGCTGCCGGTCCCGGTTGGCGTGAGCTGTCCTACGACGACCGTGCGGCGGTCCTGCTGCGGGCGGCTGACCTGCTGTCGGGCCCGTGGCGGGACACCCTGAACGCCGCCACGATGCTGGGGCAGAGCAAGACGGCGATCCAGGCGGAGATCGACAGCGCGTGCGAGCTCATCGACTTCCTGCGCTTCAACGTCAGCTTCGGCCGGCAGATCCTGGCCGAGCAGCCCGTGTCCGCTCCTGGCGTGTGGAACCGGACCGACCATCGGCCGCTCGAGGGCTTCGTGCTGGCGATCACCCCTTTCAACTTCACGGCGATCGCGGGGAACCTCCCGCTGGCCCCTGCCCTGATGGGCAACACCGTCGTGTGGAAGCCGTCTCCGACGCAGATGCTCAGCGCGCACTTCACGATGCGCCTGCTCGAGGCTGCCGGCCTGCCGCCGGGCGTCATCAACCTCGTCACCGGGTTCGGCACGCACTCCTCGGTGGCCCTCCAGCACCGGGACCTGGCCGGTATCCACTTCACCGGCTCGACAGCGACGTTCCAGCACCTGTGGCAGGAGGTCGGCCGCAGCATCGCCGGGTACGCCTCCTATCCCCGCCTGGTCGGGGAGACCGGCGGCAAGGACTTCGTGCTCGCGCACCCGTCCGCCGACGTTGCTGCTCTCGAGGTGGCGCTGGTACGGGGAGCCTTCGAGTACCAGGGGCAGAAGTGCAGTGCCGCCTCGCGGGCCTACGTCCCACGTGCCCTGTGGGAGGGCGGGCTGCGGGACTCCCTCGCCGCCCGGGTCGCATCGCTCAGCTACGGCGACGTGACGGACTTCAGCAACTTCGGTGGGGCCGTCATCGACCGTCGCGCCTTCGACCGGCTCAACGGGGTCGTCACCCGCGCAGCAGCCGACACCAGCCTGCAGGTCCTCGCCGGGGGTCGGGCCAGCGACGCCGAGGGGTTCTTCGTGCAGCCGACGGTGATCGAGGTCAGCGACCCTCGGCACGACGTCATGACGACGGAGTTCTTCGGACCGGTGCTGGGCGTGCACGTCTACGACAGCTGGGCGGACGTGCTGCCGCTGGTGGACTCCTCCTCGCCGTACGCCCTGACAGGTGCGGTCTTCGCGCAGGACCCCTACGCGATCGCGGAGGCGTCGGCGGCGCTGCGCTTCGCGGCGGGCAACTTCTACGTGAACGACAAGCCCACGGGCGCGGTCGTCGGTCAGCAGCCCTTCGGAGGCGCCCGGTCCTCGGGGACCAACGACAAGGCAGGGTCGCCGCTCAACCTGCTGCGGTGGACCTCACCGCGGACGATGAAGACCACCCTGGTGCCGCCGCTGGACCACACCTACCCTCACCAAGGATGAGCCTCGACCCCGCGCAGGACCCGGACCGGTTCGTCCCCTCGGGGGAGGAGGTCGGCCCACTCGACCCTGCCGCCGATCCGGACCGCTACGACGCCCGAAAGCCTGGAGGTCGGGGGCAGACGCTCGACGACCTGATGGGGGAGGCCGAGGACAAGCGCGACAACCTCCAGTGGCTGTTCGGGCTGATCGGGGTGCTCGCCTTCCTCGTCCTGGTCAGCCTGCTGCTGTCCCACTGAGCCCGGTCGGGGTCACGCGGGGCGGCACACGCAGAGGCGGCTCAGCCCCGGCGCCCGCTTGGTCTCGGCGAGCAGCCGGGACATGTCCTCTGTGGTCTCGACCGTTGCGATGACGTCGTACGGCCCGCTCGTGACGACCGTCCCCGTCACGGCCTGGAGTGCCGCGACGTAGGACGCCACCTCGTTCGCACGACCGGGGTCCGCTTGCAGCAGCAGGTGCGCACGTGAGACAGCCATCCCTGCAGGCTCCTCCTCCCGTGTGTCGCGCCGAGGTCTTCGGTGTTGCGAACCGAAGTCGTCGCACGCGTCACCTACGGTGCTGGGGTGAGCAAAGTCGACGCCATGCGCGCCCTCCGCGAAGCCAGGATGTCCAGCACCCCGGCCACGGCTGCACCGACCAAGGTGGCCAGGCAGGCGGCACCCCCACCGCGTGCCACCAAGGCCGCGGTGGAGGTGCCGGACGGCGCCTGCGGGCACCGCAGCATGAACGGCCGCTCCTGCACCCGCGACTCCGGCCACGCGGAGAAGAACCACCGCTACGGCTGAGCTGTCAGACCCGTCCGAGCTCCCGGCCCGGGCGCAGGTAGACCAGGTAGGTCAGGGCCAGGCACGCGGCGTAGAAGGCGATGAAGCTGGTGTACGCGCCGTTGGCGTTGCCGCTCGACAGGAAGCTCTGGCGGAAGGCGACGTTGACGAGCACGCCGCCGAAGGCACCGATCGCGCCGGCGACCCCGATGAGGGCGGCTGACAGGCGCCGAGCCTCCTCGAAGCTCGAGGTCCTCCTGGCGAAGATGGCGGGGATCATCTTGTAGGTGGAGCCGTTGCCGATGCCGGAGAACACGAACAGCGACGTGAAGCCCACGAGGTAGAGCGGCAGCGACTTCTGGTACGACGCCGCGAGCACGACGCTGGCCGCGACGCCCATGAGGAGGAAGTTGACGGCGGTGACGCGGGCACCGCCGAGCTTGTCGGCGAGCAGGCCGCCGACCGGACGGATCAGGGAGCCGACCAGCGGACCCAGGAACGTCAGGTAGGCGGCGTCGAGCGGGGTCGGGAAGTCGGCCTTGAACTGGACCGTCAGGACCTGCCCGAAGGCGAAGCCGAACCCGATGAACGATCCGAACGTGCCGATGTAGAGGAACGACATCACCCAGGTGTGCCGGTCCTTCGCCACGTCACGCATCGCGTGCTTGGCGTTCCTGGCCTTGGAGAGGTTGTCCATCGCGAGCCATGCACCCAGTGCCGCGAGGAGCACGAGGGGGATGTAGATCGCGATGAGGTCACGCGGGTCGGCGGTGAGCTTGCCCTCGACGGCGATGACGGCGAGTGCGACGAGCTGGACGGCGGCAACGCCGATGTTGCCACCCCCTGCGTTGAGCCCGAGCGCGCGGCCCTTGAGCCGGTCGGGGTAGAAGGCGTTGATGTTGGCCATGGAGCTGGCGAAGTTGCCACCGCCGACGCCGGCGAGAGCACCGCAGAGCAGCAGGGTGGAGAACGAGACGCCGGGCTTGAGGACGGCGTAGGTCGTGAGGAGCGGGATGAGCAGGAGCAGCGCGCTGATCACGGTCCAGTTGCGGCCACCGAACTTGGCGACGGCGAAGGTGTAGGGGATGCGGATCATGGAGCCGACGAGCGCGGGAAGGCTGATGAGCAGGAACTTGTCGCCGGAGGCGGCGAGGACGTCGGCCTTGGTGACCAGGTGGCCCTCGAAGACCGCCTTGCCGATGTTCTTGGGGCCAGGGAAGCCGTACTTGATGCCGAGGAACAGCACCAGCACCGACCACATCGTCCAGACCGAGAACCCGATGTGCTCGGCCAGGACGGAGAACAGCAGGTTGCGGCGAGCGACTGATCTGCCCTTGGCCTCCCAGAACGCGGGGTTCTCCGGGTCCCACTCCTCGATCCACTTGCTGGTGGTCGTGGTGGGCGCCTCGATGGTTGCCGTCATCTGTTCCTCCGTCGTGGTGGGGCCGTGGCGAGCGACGCTAGGAACGCTGGGAAACGCGTAGGTGTCGGGAGGTGACGTGCGCCGTCACGTTCCTCGCACGTCGGGAGATCAGGAGTGTGAGAACTCCGCGAGCCGGTAGCCGCGCTTCACCACGGTCTGCACGACGCGGCCCGCCGGGCCGAGTGCCGAGCGCAGGCGCGCGATGGTCATCTCCACGGCGTGCTCGTCGGTGAGCTCGTCGTGCCAGGCCGCCTTCAGCAGCTCGGGTCGTGAGAGCACCCGGCCCTCTGACGCGATGAGGGCCGACAGGACCGCGGCCTGGCGCAGCGTCAGCTCGACTGCGGTGCCGTCGACGAGGACGCTGTGCCCGCGCAGGCGCAGCTCGTGGCCACCGCTGGCGACGGTCCGGGTGCGCCGTCGGGGGAGCTCCTCCACGACGGTCCGGACCAGGGCACCCAGCCGGGCGCGCTCGGGCTGGACAGTGGGCACGTCGCACCGCTCGAGGGGCGCTGCGGTCATCGGTCCGACGCAGGCTGCGAGGACGTCGCTGCGCAGCGCCGCGATCAGCGCCGGTCTGCGCCCCTCCTCGTCGGCCACCTTCAGCATGCTCGCGACCGCGGGGGCGGAGGTGAAGGTGACGCAGTCGACCTCCTTCTGGCAGACCTGCTCGACGAGCCGGCGCAGGGGCTTGATGTCCTCAGCAGGCACCCACCGGTAGACGGGTACCTCGACGACCGTGGCGCCTGCCCGGCGTAGCCCGTTGCAGAAGTCCGGGAGCGGCTCGCCGTGCAGCTGCACGGCGATCCGTCGACCGACGACACCCTCGGCGAGCAGGTGCGCGAGGACCTCGTCGGAGGACTCCGAGTCGGGTGACCAGGCCTCAGCGAGACCGGCTGCACGGACGGCCCCCTTGGCCTTCGGACCGCGGGTCAGCAGCTGCGCACGGGCAAACTGAGCCAGCAGCGGTTCCCCGAGCCCCCAGCCGTCCGCCGCCTCCATCCAGCCGCGGAAGCCGATGCCTGTCGTCGCCACCACCACATCCGGCGGGTCGGTGATGCAGGCCTCGGTCGCTTCGCGCAGCAGGTCGTCGTCGATCGTCGGGACGATGCGGATCGCCGGAGCCTCCACCACCCGTGCACCACGTCGCTGGAGCAGGTTGGTGAGCTCTTCGCGCCTGCGGGCGGCCGTCACGGCAACCGTGAAGCCTGCGAGGGGGAGCTCTGATGTCACCCGTTCACCGTGCAGGCCGTGCGTTACCCCACTGTTTCCTGAAGGTGTCCTGGACCGTCGCACATCCCGCCGCGGCGCGGTTGAGGACGTCGTCACCTGTTGGACACACGCGAGACACGGACGTGAGACACACCGCGCTGACGGTTGACCTGTGCCCGTCTCCACCTCCTGCCCGTACTGCGCACTGCAGTGCAGCATGACGCTGTCCTCCGGCGGTGAGATCGGCGCCGGCCCGAAGGGTCTGTGTCGCAAGGGCTGGACGGCTGCCTCCCTGCTGCGGAGCCCGGAGCGGCTCACCTCCCCGATGGTGCGAGACCGCAAGGGCGGCCCCCTCGTACCCGTCAGCTGGGACGTCGCTCTCGACCGCGTCGTCCACGGGATCAGGCTCGCCCAGGCGGAGACCCCAGACGGCGTCGCGGTGTTCGGTGGCGGCGGCCTCACCAACGAGAAGGCGTACGCCCTCGGGAAGTTCGCTCGGGTGGCGCTGCGCACGAGCCAGATCGACTACAACGGCCGCTTCTGCATGAGCTCTGCTGCGGCAGCGGGCAACCGGGCCTTCGGCGTCGACCGGGGCCTGCCCTTCCCGTTGGCGGACCTCGCAGAGGCCGACTGCATCCTGCTGGTCGGCAGCAACCCGGCCGAGACGATGCCACCGTTCGTGCAGTACCTCACCGCCATGCTGGACGCCGGTGGCGACCTGGTCGTCGTGGACCCGCGACGCACACCGACAGCGGACCTCGCCACGCTGCACCTCGGCCCGCAGCCGGGCAGCGACCTCGCCCTGGCGAACGGCCTGCTCTTCCTCGCTCTCGAGGAGGGCCTGGTCGACCTCGAGTACCTCGCGGCAAGGACCACCGGCTTCGAGGCTGTGAAGGCAGCCGTGGCCGGCTGGTGGCCCTCCCGCGTCGAGCGGCTCACCGGCGTCTCGGAGCCCGACCTCCGCAGTGCCGTGCGGATGCTCGCCTCAGCAGAGCGCGCGATGATCCTCACGGCGCGGGGCGCGGAGCAGCACGCGCACGGGGTTGACACCGCCACAGCCTGGCTGAACCTGGCGCTCGCACTGGGTCTTCCGGGCGAGCCAGGGTCCGGCTGGGGAACGCTGACGGGCCAGGGGAACGGCCAAGGCGGCCGCGAGCACGGGCAGAGGGCCGACCAGCTCCCGGGCTACCGGCACATCAGCGACCCCGCGGCGAGAGAGCACGTCGCCGCCGTCTGGGGAGTCGAGCCCTCGAGCATCCCTGGCCCCGGCAGGAGCGCCTACGAGCTCCTCGACTCCCTGGGTGGCGGGGGCGGCCCGTCCGCCCTGCTGGTATTCGCGTCCAACCCCGTGGTCAGTGCCCCCAACGCACGGCACGTGGCGCAGCGACTCGCGTCGCTGGACCTCCTGGTCGTCGCGGACCTGGTGCTCTCGGAGACCGCAGCGCTCGCGGACGTCGTGCTGCCGACGACCCAGTGGGCGGAGGAGGACGGCACGACGACGAACCTCGAGGGCCGGGTGCTGCTGCGTCGGCGGGCGATGGACCCTCCCGAGGGCGTCTGGTCCGACCTCCAGATCCTCAACGGCCTCGCGGCGCGGCTGGGGGTCGGAGGCTTTCCCGTGGAACCGGAGGTCGTCTTCGAGGAGCTCCGTCGCGCGTCGGCAGGGGGCATCGCTGACTACGCCGGCATCACGTACGCGCGGCTGAACGCGGGGGAGAACCTGCACTGGCCGTGCCCGTCGACCGACCACCTCGGGACGCCGCGGTTGTTCCTCGACGGCTTCGCCACCCCGGACGGCAGGGCTCGCTTCTTCGCCGTCGACCAGCCGGACGAGGCCGAGCCTGTGTCGCAGGCCTTCCCCCTCCGGCTGACGACAGGTCGGGTCGCGATGCAGTACCAGTCCGGCGCCCAGACCCGTCGGATCACCTCGTTGCCCGGCGACGCGTTCGTCGAGCTGCACGAGGACCTTGCCCGCCGGATGGGCATCGTGCACGGGGAGCGCGTGAAGGTGTCCACTGTCCGGGGCGAGGCCTGGCTGGCGGCGAAGGTCTCGGACGCGATCCGACCGGACACCGTCTTCGTGCCGTTCCACTGGGCCGGCAAGAAGCGTGCCAACAGCCTCACCGGGGACTGGCTCGACCCCATCTCGAAGATGCCGGCCTTCAAGGCCTGCGCGGCCCGCATCGACCGGATCACCGGATGACGCGCGTCGTGGTCATCGGCAACGGCATGGCCGGCTCCCGGCTGGTCGAGGAGCTGCTGCGCCGGGACCCGACGCTCGAGGTGACTGTCTTCGGTGCCGAACAACGCCCTGCCTACAACCGGATCCTGCTGTCGGACGTCCTCGCCGGGAAGCGGCCCGCAGCTGACGTCACCCTCACGTCCATGGCACGGGCGCGCCGCTTCCTCGGCAGCGAGGTCGCGGGCATCGACCGGGTCGCCAAGACGGTGAGCACAGCAGACGGGATCGTGGCCCCGTACGACGTCTTGGTCCTCGCGACCGGCAGCGATGCGATCGTCCCGCCGGTCCACGGCATCGCGGGCCCGTCAGGACAGCTGCTCGACGGCGTCTTCGTCTTCCGCACCCTCGAGGACTGTGACGCGATCGCTGCCCGGGCCAAGCGGTCCACCCAGGCGGTCGTCGTCGGTGGCGGGCTGCTCGGGCTCGAGGCCGCCCGCGGACTGCTGCAGCACGGACTGGGCGTCGATGTGGTTCACGGCATGGCGCACCTGATGGACGTGCAGCTCGACGGCGCCGGTGGCGGTGTGCTTCGGCGCTCAGTCGAGAACCTCGGCGTCGGCGTGCACCTCGGCTCGTTCGCCAGCCGGGTGCTCGGATCGCGCAGCGTCACGGGGGTCGGCCTGGCGGACGGACGCGAGGTCAAGGGCGACCTGGTGGTCCTCGCCTGCGGCGTCCGTCCCAACGTCGGGGTCGCCCGGTCAGCCGGCCTCGCGGTCGAGCGGGGTGTGCTCGTGGACGACCAGCTGCGCACCGACGACCCCTCGGTCTATGCCCTGGGCGAGTGCGCCCAGCACCGCGGTGAGGTCTACGGCCTGGTCGCTCCGGCGTGGGAGCAGGCCACCGTGCTGGCCGACGTCCTCACCGGCCGCTCGGCTTCCTACACGGGTTCGCGACTGATCACCCGGCTCAAGGCGATGGACCTCGAGGTCGCGGCGATGGGCGACACCCGGCCGGGCATCGAGGACTGTGACGACGAGCTCGAGGTCGTCGTCTACGCCGACCCTGTCCGCTACGTCTACAAGAAGCTCGTCATCCGGAACGGCGTCCTCACCGGTGCTCTCCTCCTCGGCGACACCTCGACGGCGGGGGTCGTCAGCCAGGCCTTCGACCGCGGCAGTGCTCTTCCCGAGGACCGCAGTGCCCTGCTGTTCGCTCCGCGCAGGTCGGCGGCGGTGGAGCTCACCGACGACGCGGTCGTCTGCACCTGCAACGCCGTCACCGCCGCGCACATCCGCGAGAGCGGCTGCACCACCGTGCCCGAGGTGGCGCTGAAGACCCGCGCCACCACCGGTTGCGGCGGATGCACCTCCGTGGTCAAGGGCCTGCTCGCCTCCTGTACACCAGCTCTCGAGAGGACCGTCGCATGAAGACCCTCGTCGTCATCGGTCATGGCATGGTCGGACACCGCCTCGTCCAGGTGGCGATCGACCGCGGCCTCACCGACGCGTGGGACATCGTCGTGCACGCCGACGAGGGGCTGCCCGCCTATGACCGCGTCGCGCTCTCGACGTGGTTCGACGGTGCGTCCCTCGCGCTGGCCCCTCACGACCACGCGGCCGTCGACCTCCGGCTCGACGACGCCGTCGTTGCCGTCGACACCGCTGCCCGGACGGTGACCGCCGCCAGCGGGCTCGTCACCCCGTACGACGCCCTGGTCTTCGCCACGGGCTCCACCCCCTTCGTGCCGCCGATCCACGGCAGCACCGGCCCGGGCCGCTTCGTCTACCGGACGATCGAGGACCTCGAAGCCATTCGGGCTGCCGCCGCGACGGCACAGCGCGGTGTCGTCGTGGGCGGCGGGCTCCTGGGGCTGGAGGCAGCGAACGCGCTGAAGACCCTGGGCGTCGAGGCGACGGTCGTCGAGTTCGCCCCTCGGCTGATGCCCGTGCAGGTCGACGCCGGCGGTGGTGAGGCGCTGCGCAGGCTGGTCGAAGGCCTTGGCGTCAGTGTCCGACTGGGGGCCTCGACGAAGCAGATCCTCGACGTACCAGGCGGTCTGCGGCTCTCCTTCGCAGACGGAGACGACCTCGACACGGACCTGGTGGTCTTCTCCGCGGGCATCCGTCCCGCGGACTCGCTCGCCCGGCTCGCTGGAGTCGCAGTCGCCGAGCGGGGCGGGATCACCGTCGACCTGAGCTGTCTCACGAGCGCCCCCGACGTCTACGCGGTCGGCGAGTGCGCCTCGGCCCTCGAGCGCTGCTGGGGTCTCGTCGCCCCTGGGTACGCGATGGCGGAGGTCGTCGTCGACCAGCTCCTGGGTGGGTCGGGGACCTTCGAGGGCGCCGACCTCTCGACCAAGCTGAAGTGCCTCGGCATCGACGTCGCGTCGTTCGGCGACGCCTTCGCCGCGGAGCCAGGGGCCCTTGAGCTCGTCTGGGCGGACCCCGTCGGGGGCGTGTACAAGAAGCTGGTCGTCAGCGATGACGCGAAGCGGCTGCTCGGAGGGATCCTCGTCGGCGACGCCTCTTCGTACGCGTCCCTGCGGCCCCTCGTCGGCAGCAACCTGACGCTCAACCCGGCCGACCTGATCGCGCCCTCCTCGAGCGGAGTCCAGCTGGAGCTGCCCGACGAGGCGCAGGTCTGCTCCTGCTTCGCGGTGACCAAGGGCGCGATCTGCTCTGCGGCGCACGACACCCCCGACGTCGCCTCGGTCAAGGAGTGCACCAAGGCGGGTACGGGGTGCGGATCGTGCCTTTCCCTCGTGAAGTCCCTGGTGAACAAGGAGGCTGCGGCCCAGGGGATCGCGGTCAGCAACGCGCTGTGCGAGCACTTCGCCTACAGCCGGGCTGAGCTGTTCGAGGTCATCCGCGTCCGCGGGATCCGGACCTGGTCCCGACTGCTGGAGGAGCACGGCACCGGCAAGGGCTGTGACGTCTGCAAGCCCACGGTTGCCTCGATCCTCGCCTCGCTCGGCAACGGCTACATCCTCGACGGCGAGCAGGGCGGCCTGCAGGACACGAACGACCACATGCTCGCGAACCTGCAGAAGGACGGGTCCTACAGCGTGGTGCCGCGGATGCCCGGCGGTGAGGTGACGCCGGCGCAGCTCATCGTCATCGGCGAGGTCGCTCGTGACTTCGACCTCTACACGAAGATCACGGGTGGTCAGCGCATCGACCTGTTCGGGGCGCGGGTCGAGCAGCTCCCCGCGATCTGGCGGCGGCTGGTGGACGCGGGGATGGAGAGCGGCCACGCCTATGGCAAGTCGCTGCGGACGGTGAAGTCCTGCGTCGGGCAGACCTGGTGCCGGTACGGCGTGCAGGACAGCACGTCCCTGGCTGTCCTGCTGGAGCTGCGGTACCGAGGTCTGCGTGCGCCGCACAAGATCAAGCTCGGCGTGAGCGGCTGCGCCCGGGAGTGCGCCGAGGCCCGCAGCAAGGACGTCGGGATCATCGCGACCGAGAACGGCTGGAACGTGTACGTCGGCGGCAACGGCGGCTTCACGCCGCGGCACGCGGACCTGTTCCTCACCGACGTCGACACCGAGACGCTCATCAAGGCGGTCGACCGCTTCCTGATGCTCTACGTCTTCACCGGAGAACGGCTCCAGCGGACGGCCCCGTGGGTCGAGGCGACCGGTCTCGAGCACATCCGGTCGGTGATCATCGAGGACAGCCTCGGCCTGTGCGCTGACCTGGACGCCGCGATGGAGCGGCACGTCGCGACCTACACCGACGAGTGGGCCGACACCCTGAACGACCCCGAGCGCCTCGCGCGCTTCGTGCACTTCGTCAACGCGCCGGACGTGGCGGACCCGTCGATCCGCCGCGTCCCGGAGCGTGGCCAGTCCCGTCCGGTCGACCTGGCCGGACCCGTTCTCCAGGTGGTGCGCTCATGAGCTGGTTGTCCGTCGTCTCCCTGTCCGAGGTCCCCTTCGGCCGCGCGGTGTGCGTGCTCGTCGACGGGACCCAGGTGGCTCTCGTGCGGCTGTCGGACGACAGCGTCGCCGCCGTCGACAACTGGGACCCCGTCGGACGCGCGATGGTGATGTCCCGCGGCATCGTCGGTTCCCGCGGCGGCAGGGACGTGCTGGTGAGCCCGCTCCACAAGCAGGCCTACGACCTGGAGACCGGGATGTGCCTCGACCAGGAGGGCCGCTCGCTCAACGTCCACGACGTGCGCGTCCTCGACGGCAAGGTCGAGGTGTGGCTCGCGGAGGCAGCGCGGCGCCTTGCCTGAGTTCGACGCCGTCGTCCTCGCCGGCGGGAGCGCGCGACGCATGGGTGGCATCGACAAGCCGTCCATCACCGTGGGCGGACTTCCCCTGCTGGACCGGGTGCTGCTCGCGACGACGCAGGCCCGCACCACCGTGGTCGTCGGCCCGGCTCGTTCGACCTGCAGGCCGGTCGTGTGGCGCCGGGAGGACCCAGTAGGTGGGGGCCCCGTGGCGGCGCTGGCCGCGGGTCTCGTGGGTGTGGGGTCTCCCGTCGTGGTGCTGCTCGCGGCCGACCTCCCCTTCCTCACAGCCGAGTGCGTCACCGCTCTCGTCGCCGCAGCCCCGGGGGTGCTGGTCGGGGACGGTCACGAGCAGTGGCTGTGCGGCGCGTGGCCGACGGCCGCCCTTCGCGCCGCCGTCGCTCGGCTGGAGGTCCTGGACGGCGCCCGCCTCCGAGACGTGCTCTGCGGGCTGTCTCCTGTGCTCCTGACCTGGGACGGCGACGGCAGCCCCTGGATCGACTGCGACACTGAGGAGGACGTCCTTCGGGCCAGGGAGATCGCATGACGACGCTTGACGAGTGGTGGGCCGACGCGGCCCGGGAGCTGGGCGTCCAGACGTCCGTCGAACCCGCCGTCCTGCTGGACCTGGCCCGTGAGGTCGCCCACGCGGTGCAGCGGCCGGCGGCGCCCCTGACGACCTACCTGCTCGGCCTCGCGGTCGCCGCAGGCGCGGACCCGGTCGAGGCGGCTGCCTCGTTGTCGACCTTCGCCCAGGGCTGGCATGGCTGACCGACTGACGCACCTGCGGGAAGACGGCGCCGCGCAGATGGTCGACGTGAGCGCCAAGGCGGTCACGGTGCGCAGCGCGACCGCGTCGGGTCGGGTGCTGCTCACCCCCGCCACGGTCGACCTGCTGCGCGCCGGCGCGAACCCCAAGGGCGATGTGCTGTCGGTCGCGCGGTTGGCTGCCGTGACCGGCGCGAAGCAGACCGCCTTCCTGATCCCGCTGTGCCATCCGCTGCCGCTGCACGCAGTCGACGTGGACGCTGTGCTGCTCGACGATGGCGTCCACCTGTCGGTCACCGTGCGCACGGCCGAGCGCACCGGCGTGGAGATGGAGGCCCTCACTGCGGTCGCCGTCGCGGGGCTCACCGTGATCGACATGGTCAAGGCGGTCGAGCGGACCGCCGTGCTGTCGGACGTGCGGATCGAGGCCAAGTCGGGCGGTCGCAGCGGAGACTGGACCCGGACGTGAGGGTGCGCGTCATCACGGTCTCGGACCGGGCCTCGGCAGGGGAGTACGAGGACCGGTCCGGGCCACTGCTCGCGGAGCTCCTCGAACCCCTGGGCACGGTCGAGGGGCCGCTGGTCGTTCCGGACGGACCGTCGGAGCTCGGAGCGGCCGTTGCGCAGGCCGTGGCCGACGGCGTCGACCTCCTGGTCACCACGGGGGGCACGGGGGTCGGCCCGCGGGACCTGACGCCGGACGTGGTGGAGCCGCTCCTCGAGCGCTCCTTGCCAGGCGTGGCCGAGGCCATCCGGGCTGCAGGGACCGTGCCGACAGCGGCGCTCTCCCGCGGGGTCGCGGGCCTGATCGGCACGACGTTCGTCGTCACCCTCCCCGGATCTCCCGGCGGAGTGCGGGACGGCGCAGCGGTGCTGCTTCCGCTGGCCCAGCACGTGAACGACCAGGTGCGCGGCCATGACCACTGACGTGACGGTGCGCTTGTTCGCTGCCGCGGCGGCGGCCGCAGGAACGACCGAGCTGGTCCTGCCCGCGACCTCCCTGCTCGACCTGCGCGGGTCGCTGGCGCCCTCCGTCGGGGCCGTCTTGGACCGCTGCTCCTTCCTCGTCGACGGGCTCGTCGCACACGGGGACGTTCCGCTCCGTGCTGGTGCCACCGTCGACGTCTTGCCACCGTTTGCAGGCGGCTGAAGGTGTCGGGGTTCCGAGCCGACGTGCACACGTCCTTCGACGAGGCCCGAGCGATCGCGGCGGGCTGGGCTGCCCTCCCGGCTGCCGGGGTCCCGCTGGCCGAGGCGCTGGGGTGCGTACTGGCGTCTGCGCTGGTCTCGCGGTCGGACGTCCCCGCCTTCCCCACGTCGGCGATGGACGGCTGGGCAGTGGCCGGAGCGGGTCCCTGGTCGCTGACCGGGGGGCGGGTGCTGGCCGGCGCGGCTCCCGCGGCC
The DNA here is from genome assembly GCA_025464795.1 of Frankiales bacterium. Lineage (GTDB taxonomy): Bacteria > Actinomycetota > Actinomycetes > Mycobacteriales > SCTD01 > RYN-111. The sequence goes on along the minus strand of JAODNB010000425.1, from coordinate 4,185 downwards.
TTGGCCGAGGGGACGGCCGTCGAGATCGCCACGGGGGCCATGCTGCCCCAGGGGTCGTCCGGGGTCCTCCGCCGCGAGCTCGGGGTCGTTGATGGAGAGCGGCTCAGCGGGGAGCTCAGCAGCTCGCGGGACTTCTTGCCCGTTGGCGGGGAGTGCGTCGCCGGCGACGAGCTGCTGCCTGCAGGCACCCTCGTCACACCACCCGTCGTCGGCCTCGCTGCCACCGTCGGGCACGACGAGCTGCTCGTACGCCCCCGGCCCCGGGTGGCTGTCGCGGTCCTCGGTGACGAGCTCCTGGACACCGGCTTCCCGGCGAACGGCCGCGTCCGTGACAGCCTCAGCCCGCAGCTCGGCGGCTGGATCGAGGCGCTGGGAGGTTCGCTCGTCTCCGCCGTACGGGTCCCCGACGAGCTGTCCGCGACAGCGCGTGCCTTCGAGGTCGACGCGGACCTGGTCCTCAGCACCGGCGGTACAGCGGCAGGCCCGGTCGACCACGTGCACGCAGCGCTTGGCTCCACCTGCGCGACCGTCCTCGTCGACGGCGTGGCGGTCCGTCCTGGACACCCCATGGTGCTGGCACGGCTGGCTGACGGTCGCCCCTTCATCGGGCTGCCGGGCAACCCGCTGTCGGCGTGCGTGACGCTGCTGACCCTCGTCGCTCCCGTCCTCGACGCCCTCAGGGGTCTGCCTCCGGTCGACCTCCCGACGGTCGTGCTCGCCGAACCCGTCAGCGGCCGCGATCCGGACGAGCGGCTCCTGCCGGTCGTGCTCGGACCGGACGGTGCGGTGTCCGTGCCTCACATCGGATCCGCGATGCTGCGGGGCCTGTCGCTCGCGCACGGCGTCGCGGTCATCCCTCCCGGGGGAGCAGCGAGGGGTGACCTGCTGCGTTGGATGAGGCTGCCGTGGTGACCTCCCTCGTCACCTCCGACGTGCTGGACCCAGCTGCCCTGGAGTCCTCGTGCGCGGCGGCTGGCGCTGTCGTCACCTTCGTCGGTCGCGTCCGGGACCATGACGGGGGCCGGTCTGTGCAGTCCCTCGAGTACTCGGCCCACCCGTCGGCACCAGACGTCCTGCAGCAGATCGCCGCCGCGTGCGCCGCCGAGGAGGAGGTGCTGGCCCTCGCGGTCGCGCACCGCACCGGCTCTCTCGTCGTCGGGGACGTCGCCCTGGTCGCGGTCGTCGCCACCGCGCACCGTGCTGCGGCCTTCGCCCACTGCGCACGTATGGTCGAGCAGGTGAAGCACGAGCTCCCCATGTGGAAGCGGCAGGTGTTCGCCGATGGCAGCGACGAGTGGGTGGGGTCGTGCTGATCGATGGCTTCGGCCGCGTCCACCGCGACCTGCGGGTGTCGCTCACCGACCGCTGCCAGCTCCGGTGCACCTACTGCATGCCTGCCGAGGGCCTCGAGTGGTCGAAGGACCTCCTCACCGCTGAGGAGATCATCCGCGTCGTCCGGGCCGCCGTCAGCGAGGGCATCGAGGAGGTCCGCCTCACCGGGGGCGAACCGCTGCTCCGCCGCGACCTGCTCGACATCGTGTCCGCGATCGACGTGCCCGCGCTGTCGCTGACGACCAACGGGATGGGACTGGCTCGGCTGGCCGAGGACCTCAAGCGAGCGGGGCTGCAGCGCGTCAACATCAGCGTCGACACCCTGCGCCCCGAGCGCTTCCTGTCCCTCACCCGCCGTGGTGGGCTGCCCGCGGTGCTGGCGGGCGTCGAGGCCGCTGTTGCCGCAGGTCTCCAGCCGGTCAAGGTCAACACCGTCCTCATGCGCGGCGTCAACGACGACGAGGTGCTGCCGCTCGTCGCCTGGGCGCGGGAGCTCGGCGTGGAGCTGCGCTTCATCGAGCACATGCCGCTCGGCCCGGCGGGTGCCTGGGACCGTGCCGACCTCGTCACGGCCGAGGAGGTGCTCGAGGTGCTCGGCTCCGCCTACGACGTGCTGGGGGTCGACGGTCGCGAGAGCTCACCCGCGGAGCTGTGGCAGCTCGACGGCACCGGCCCGCACGTCGGTGTCATCGCGTCGGTCACCAGGCCCTTCTGCGGGGACTGCGACCGGCTGCGCCTGACGGCCGACGGGAACGTGCGGTCGTGCCTGTTCGCCCGGGACGAGGACGACATCAAGCCGCTGCTCCGGTCCGGTGGTTCCCCGCAGGACCTGGCTGCGTTCTTGCGGGACACCGTCTCCCGCAAGGGCGCCGGGCACGGGATCGGGCTGCCGACGTTCGTGCAGCCCACCCGGACCATGTCGGAGATCGGCGGCTGATCCGCGGCTCCTGACTCAGGTGACGGAGACCTGCTTCAAGGACTCCCGTGCCTCGTCCAGCACCCGAAGCCCCTCGCCCTCGATGTCGACCCGCGGGACCAGGCGCTCCATCCAGCGCGGCAGGTACCAGGCCCGGTCGCCGAGCAGCACCATGACAGCAGGCACGACGGTCATCCGGACCACGAAGGCGTCGATGGCGACGCCGAAGGCGAACGCGATGCCGAAGGACTTGAGGGACGCGTCCGGGCTGAGGATGAACGAGGCGAAGACGCCGATCATGATGAGGGCCGCGGCGGTGACGACCCGGGCGCTCTGGCGGAAGCCGTCGATGACGGCGTCGGTCGGGGCTGCCCCATGGACGTGCTCTTCGCGCATCCGGGTGACGAGGAAGACCTGGTAGTCCATCGCCAGCCCGAAGATGACGCCGATCATGAACACCGGGAGGAACGAGATGATCGGCGCCGGTGTGACGAGCCCGAACCAGCCCCACTGGGCGATCGCGACGATCGCTCCGAAGGTCGAGGCCATCGTCGCGAGGAAGCCGATGACCGCCTTCAGCGGCACGATGACGGAGCGGAACACCACCGTGAGGATCAGCAGCGCGAGGCCGACCACGATGACGAGGTAGACCGGGAGGGCCGACGAGAGCCTGGCCCCCACGTCGATCTGCGAGGCGGTACGGCCGCTCACCGCGAGCGTTGTGCCCGTACGTGCTCCGAGCGGTCTCGCGAGCGCGCGGATGCGGGAGACGAGCTGCTTGGTCTGCTCGCTGGCCGGTCCGTCCTTCGGTGCGACGGGCAGCAGGAAGGTGTCGCCAGCCGCGTTCGCCAGCGGACGGCCGACGTTCACGACGCCCGCCACCGCGGTCAGGGCCGCACGGACCTCGAGGACGCTTGCCTGCGCTGCCGTGCCGCCGGTATGCGCTTCCACGACGACGACGAGCGGGCCGTTGGAGCCGGCGCCGAAGGCCTGCGACTGCAGGTCGTAGGCCTTGCGCTGCGTCGAGGCCGCGGGTTGGGTGCCCTCATCGGGCAGTCCCGTCTTCAGGGACAGCGCCGGGATGGCGATGATCCCCAGCAGGACCGTCGCAGCGAGCAGGATCACGACCGGACGGCGGGCAACAGCGTCGGCCCAGCGGTGACCCGCGGAGGGTCCGTCCCTCTCGTCAGAGGTGAGACGGACGTGACGACGACCCAGCACGCGCCGGCCCGTGAACCCCAGCATCGCCGGCAGCAGGGTCAGCGCGATCGCGACGGCGATGACGACGGTGCCCGCGGCCCCGAAGCCGAGGTAGGTGAGGAACGGGATGTTGAGGACGGCCAGCCCGAGCAGGGCGATGACGACGGTCAGCCCCGCGAACACGACGGCACTGCCGGAGGTCGCGACAGCGCGACCGATGGCCTCTTCTCCGTCCCGACCACGGATCAGCTCGTCGCGGTAGCGGGACATGATGAACAGCGCGTAGTCGATCCCTACGGCGAGGCCGAGCATCAGGCCGAGTCCGGGTGTCGACGAGCTCAGGCTGATGAAGCCGGTCAGCGTCGTGATGCCGGCCAGCGCGATGCCGATGCCTGCCAGCGCCGTGAGCAGCGGAACTCCCGCGGCGGAGAACGACGCGAACATCACGAGCAGGATGACCGCGGCTGCGAGGAGGCCGAGCAGCTCGTTGAGGCCCCCCGGCTTGTTCTGCTCGGCCGCCGAACCGGAGTAGTCGACGCTGAGGCCGACCTCCTGACCGACCTTGGCCGTCGCGAAGAGCGCCTTCTGCTCCTTGTCGGAGATGCCGGCCTGGCTGACGTCGTAGGACACCCGCGCGACGGCGATGCGGCCGTCGGGGCTGAGCCCGCCCTCCGGGTCGAGCGGGTCGCTGACCGCCTTGACGTGCTCGCTGTCCTTCAGGTCAGCGACGATCGCAG
>JAODNB010000101.1 GCA_025464795.1 Frankiales bacterium | reverse complement strand
CCGCGGTAGCCACTGGCCTTCTCGAGAACCTCGCGGCGCTTCTTGTGGGCGTTGACCGCCCTCTTCACGCGTGCCACGTCTGCACCTGTTCCTGTCGGTCGATCTGGGCTGGTGGGGGACGCCGGGCTACCGGCTGTCGATCAGAGGCCGAGCAGCTTCTTGATCGTCTTGCGGTCTGCGGGCGCGAACTCCGTCGTCCCGGACAGGTGGCGGGTCTTCTTGCTGGACTTGTGCTCGAGCATGTGGCGCATCCCGGCCTTCTGGCGCAGGAGCTTGCCGCTGCCCGTCACCTTCACGCGCTTCTTCGTGCCGCTGTGCGTCTTCTGCTTGGGCATGGCTGCCGTCGTCCTTCTCTTAGATCTCGGTCTCCGTCGAGGGGGTGCCCTCGACGGTGTCTTCCGCTGTGGTCTGCTCTGGCTCGGTCGCGACTGCCTCGGTCGCGCTTGGCTCGATCGCGTCTGGCTCGGTCGCGTCTGGCTCGGTCGTGCTGGCCTGGCCCGCGCGACCACCCTCAGCGGCCTTCTGGTCGGCCGCGATCTTCTTGAGATCAGCGGCGTTCTTGTGGGGCGCGAGGACCATGATCATGTTGCGTCCGTCCTGCTTGGGGCTGGACTCCACGAAGCCGAGCTCGCTGACGTCCTCCCCCAGGCGCTGCAGGAGGCGGAAGCCCAGCTCGGGCAGGCTCTGCTCACGACCGCGGAACATGATCGTGATCTTCACCTTGTCGCCTGCCTTCAGGAAGCGGACGACGTGGCCCTTCTTGGTCTCGTAGTCGTGCGGGTCGATCTTGGGACGGAGCTTCATCTCCTTGATGACGGTGAGGACCTGGTTCTTGCGGCTCTCACGCGCCTTCTGCGCCGTCTCGTACTTGAACTTGCCGTAGTCCATGAGCTTGGCGACCGGCGGCCGGGCCATGGGTGCGACCTCGACGAGGTCGAGGTCGTTCTCCTGGGCCATCTGGAGCGCGACGTCGATCTTGACGATGCCGACCTGCTCGCCGTTCGGTCCGACCAGACGCACCTCAGGGACGCGGATCCGGTCGTTGATGCGGGGTTCAGCGCTGATGCTGTCTCCAGTGGTGTCGGGTGGTTCGCGGCCCTTCACGGCGAAGGGCCCCGCGCGCAGCGCAGGGCCCACATCAGCCGCCGCCTCCTGTGCAGGAGAGGGCAACCACGACACTTCCGGGACGAGCCCGTCAGGTCGACCAGACCTGGCCGCCGTGAGGCTGCGCAGGTGGGAGGTGGGGCCTCCGCTTGCTCAGCTCCACGCAAGTGGAGCTGGGTCGCACCCGAAAGGGTAGCAGGATGCCGCCGACGAAGCTGATCCACGGAACGGGAAGGGTTCCGTCGACCGTGGACGGACCTGTTCCGGTTACATGGATCACGTGCGCAGCGGCCACCGGAAGCGGCGCGCGAGCAGGTCCCGTCCAGGTCCTCCCGAAGCGACCTGGGCCAGGTCGAGACCGCCCGGAGGCAGAGCGGCTCCCAGCCGGTCGACCAGGCGCTGGGCGAGCGCCGCGAGCTCCGGAGGGGTGAGGGGCCGCTTCGGGACCACGCCGAGGACCAGCCCGTCGGGGCCCTCGAGCAGTCGCGCCTCGCGCAACCGCTCGCCGCGAAGGGCGTCCCGAAGAGCCAGAGCCAGGCCCACCGGGACCGTCACTGCCGCGTGCAGCTCGGTCACCTCGTGCCGAGCGGCGAGCCCACTGCCCTGGACCGGCACCCACCCGCTCGCCAGCGTCGCCAGCTCGAGCACGCTCACGGCCGCACCTGCCGGGTCGATCAGGACGGCAGCGGCCGCCTCGTCGAGCGCTGCTGCGCAGGCCTGCGCTCCAGTGAGCGGCACGGGCCGCGCGTCGAGCCGCCACCGCCTCAGGGCACTCAGGTCGGAGAACACCGGGAGGGCTCGAGTCACGTCCTGGGCCTCGAGCAGGACCACGGCCATCTCCGCGCTGGACTCGGCCCGCAGACCTGTTGCTGCCACGACGTGCTCTGAGGTCGAGGTGGCCGTGATCGCGGCGAAGACGCGGGCTCCCACGAAGGCAGCCAGCAGCTCAGCGCGGGCGGCAGGTTCGAGGAGAGCCTGCGCCAGTCGCGGATCGGCCTCCCCGGTGTCGCTCATGGAGCCACGCTAGCCGCGCCGCGAGCGCCCCTCACCCGCTGACTTCCCTGGTCTCATCTCACGGTCAGGGGTGCTTCCGGACCCCACTCACGCTCAGGGATGGTGCGCGGAGTCAGACGAGATCAGGGAAGTGGAGAAAGGCGGGTCAGCGCAGGTCAGCGGCGGAGAGAGCCACGGCGGCCGCGTCCATCGCGGCGTTGGCCTTGGCGCCGCTGCTGAAGCTCTGGAGCAGGAAGGCGAACCGGACGACCCGGCCGTCTCTGGTCGTGGTCCACCCCGCGAGGGCGTGCACGACGTCCAGCGTCCCCGTCTTGGCCGTGACGATGCCGGAGGCCGCCGTGCCGCACATCCGCTTCTTGAGGGTGCCGTCCGTGCACGCGACGGGCAGCGCGGCCCGCAGCTCCGCGTAGACGTTGCTGCGCTCCGCCGCGGCGAGCAGCGTCAGGACGCCGTTCACGGTCTGCCGGTTGCTGTACGAAAGGCCCGAGCCGTCGATGACGGTGCCGACGGTCACGCCCATGGCGTGCAGGACGTCCCGGATCACCAGAGCGCCGTCCTTCGTGCTGCCGGCGTTGCGGCGGACCTTGCCCAGCTCCTTCGCCAGCAGCTCGGCCCCGAAGTTGTCGGAGTTCTTGGCGATGCCCTTCACGATGTCTGACAGCGGGCGGGACACGTGCTGGCTGACGATCCGTCCGCTCCCGACCTTGGCCCGGCCCAGAGTCGCGGAGACCGCGACCCCGTGCTTGACGAGGAGGCTGCGGAACCGCGCGAGGTTGCCGAGCGCGGGATCCGCGAGGTAGGCCCGGTCCGTCCGGTAGCCGTTGCCGTCGACCGCGAAAGCCGACAGCGGGCCGCTCTCCTCAGGGACGAACTCGGCCTTCCACTGCGGCCCGCGGGTGACGTGGTCGTAGCGGTAGTCGTCGACGTAGAGCCGCCCCATCAGCCGCTTCGTGCCGGTCGCTGCGATGCCGGCGGCCATGCGATCCAGGTCCGCCGTCCCCAGCGAGGGGTCGCCCACACCGATGAGGTAGAGGTTGCCCGGTTGGTCAGCTCCCACCTGCGGAACGGTTGCCAGCACCGAGGTCGTGTAGCGGGAGGTAGCGCCCAGGGCGCGCAGCGCGGCGAAGGAGGTGAAGAGCTTCTCGGTCGAGGCGGGGGCCAGAGACGTCCCGGACTGGGAGCGGTAGACAGCCCCGATCCCGGCGACGTCGATGGCAACACCAGGAGTACGGGAGGTGCTCCCGGCGAAGGCGGCCTGCAGCTGGCGCTTCAGGCCACCGACGGCGGTCGAGGTCGACGCCTGGGCGGATCCGGCGGCGGAAGCCACGAGGCCGACGACGAGCAGCAGCAGGACGAGGAGGCGCTTCACCCCTGAGTCCTCGGTCGCCTCAGCAGTCATCAGGAGTCACAACGTCCTTGCCCCGTCTCCGGTTCCGCTGTCCCGCAGCAGCCTCCGGAGGGCGAGAACCGCGTCGACGGCAGCATTCCCGTCGTTCGACTGCACGGCAAGCAACGCCACGGTGTCGTCGTCCTGGAGGACGAGCTGCGCCCAGGGAGCACCGTCGCGCAGCTCGACACCGGCGACGACACCCCACGGGAAGTACCGCTCACCCAGCACGTTGCGCACCCACAGGCCCTGCACGTCCGCACGAACCCGGACCCGGGTGAACGCGAGGACGGCGACCGCGAGCAGCACGCCGATGGCGAAGAAGGCGATCTGGTCCGCCGGGCCGAAGACGGTGCCGTCCTCCGACACCCCTGGCAGCAGGGCGCTGATGACGCCGAACGCCACCACCACGAGCACCGCCACCAGCCGGCACACGAGGGTGAGCTTGCGGGGCACCAGCTCGACGGTCACACCGGCTCCGTAAGAGGTCGTCGTACAGGAGTCTGCCGCAGGGCCGAGAACGCGACCTGGACGGCGGGGCCGATGCCGACCGCGAAGGCGAGCGTCCCCAGACCGACCGGACCGCCGAGCGCTGAGCCGAGGGCGAGGACCGACAGCTCGAGCACGGCCCGCGAGCGCCCGACGGGCCAGCCGGTCCGCTGCACGATGGCCACCATCAGCCCGTCGCGCGGGCCAGGTCCGAGGTGGGCGCCGATGTACAGCGCCGATCCGATCGCGACCGAACCGATGCACCCGGCGGTCGCCGCCAGCCGCAGGACCAGGGAGTCGCTGCGCAGGTCATCGAGCAGGTCCAGCCGCAGGAGCGCGTCCACGACCAGCCCGATCACGATCACGTTCATGACCGTGCCGACTCCCGGACGCACCCCGACGGCAAGGCCGAGGAGCAGGACCACCACCGACACGAGGATCGAGGTGGTGCCGAACGTCTGGTCGATGTGGTGCGAGAGACCGCCTGCCAGCACGTCCCAGGGGCCCACCCCGAGGTGTGCCTGGAGGCCCAGCCAGATGCCGGTGGCGAAGAAGGTGAGCCCGACGTTCAGCTTGAGGAAGCGCCAGATCACCGGGCACCCCGGCCGCTGACCCCGACCGCGACCATCGTGAGCACAGCTGCGGCTGCGGTCGTCAGGGTCACGCCCCGCTGGAGGTCGAGGAGGATCCCGCCGAGCAGCTGCCCTGCGGTGGTGGCGAGTCCGAGTCGGAGCACGCCGAGGGTGCCGACGATCACGGCGGCGACGGCGATGAACACGCACCCCATCGTGCCGCCGAGGTAGAGCCACCACTCAGTGGGCCAGTGGTCCGCCCGCACCCCCTCCGCGAGGGCGCGCAGCCCGAGGCCGGCCGCCAGGGCTGTCGAGCCGACGACGAAGTTGACGAAGGTCGCCGCCGTCGCGCTGGTTGCCGTGCGCACCTGCCCGTTGAGGGCCTGCTGGAGGGAGATGAGCGAACCGGCGACCACCACGAGCACCAGCAGGAGCGGACTGGCCCCTCGGAGGCCTTCGGCTGCGGACAGCGCGATGGCGACCAGGCAGAGCGCGGCCCCTACCAGTCGTGGCGGGGTCAGCGGCCGTTGGCCACCCGGTCCGAGGCCTGCTCGATCGATGGCGAGGGCAGCCACCGTGGTCCCGGAGACCAATCCGACGGTGAGGAGGGCGATCCCGATCTGCGGGGCGGCCGCCGCGCCCACCGCCACCAGCGTCGCTCCGCCGAGACCGCCCAGCCGCGACCACCAGGGCACCTTCCGAAGACCTCGAAGCGCGCTTCGGGGACGGCGCCGCAGCATCAGCAACGACATGACTCCAAGCCCCGACCCGAACGAGACGACCGCGGCCAGCAGCGGGTCGTGCAGCGAGCGCCCCAGGTCGCCGTTCAGCCTTTGCTGCACCGCGACCAGCCCTCCGGACAGGACTGCTGCCGACAGGGCGAGGGCTGTGGTCCGACGCTCCGTCACCCCTGCGGTCGGGCGGGCCTCACTGTCCCTCGGGGACGAGCTCGGCTCATTCAACGATCTTCGAGATCGGCAGCTCGAGGATGTCGCGCGCGCCGGCGGCCTTGAGAGCCGGGATGAGGGTGTTGACGCCCTTCTTCGGCACGACGGTCTCGAGGGCTTGCATGTCACCGGTGGCCAGCGCCATCACCGTCGGCGAGGCCATCGCGGGCAGCTCGGCGATGACCGACTCCAGCTGGGCCTTGGGGACGTTCAGCTTCAGCAGCACGTGCCCCTTGGCCCTCAGGGCACCCTGGATGAGAACGACGATGTCCTCCATCGCCGCCCGCTTCTCCGGGTCCTCGTACGCCTCGCGGTTGGCGATCAGCTCGGTGCGGCTGGTGAGCAGCGTCTCGATGATCTTCAGGCCGGCCTTGCGAAGGCTCGAGCCCGTCTCCGTCAGGTCGACGATGGCATCGACGATGTCAGGGATCTTGGCCTCGGTGGCGCCGTGGCTGGTGAAGACCTTTGCCTTCACGCCCTTCTCCTCGAGGAACCGGCGGGTCGTCTCAGGCATCTCCGTGGAGATGCGGACCCCGTCCGGCAGGTCGGCCGCCGAGTTCCACGGTGACTCCTTCGGAACGGCCAGCACGACGGACACGACGGCCTCTCCTGCGCGGCCTCCGCCGATCTCCCCCAGGGACACCACGTCCGCGGCCGTCTCGGTGATCCAGTCGCGGCCGCTGATGCCGAGGTCGAAGATGCCCTGCTCGACGTAGGTCGGGATCTCCTGCGGGCGAAGGAAGCGGACCTTGTCGATGCGCGGGTCGTCGACCTTCG
>JAODNB010000361.1 GCA_025464795.1 Frankiales bacterium | reverse complement strand
GGAAGCGTTGGACTCGCTTTGGTACGCGGTAGCCGGCGACGCCGCGGTTGCTGCGGCCGACTGGGGCCGGGTTGCGGGCCATCGCCCGCAGCGCGTCCAGGATCGGGTCGGTCGATCCGGCGGGCGCGGTCCGGGCCGCTGAGACCGGGGCGTGCTCCACGACCGGCGAGGGTGTGACGGGATCACTCACGCTGAAGGGGATCCCTGCCTCATCCACGTTCATGGCGGTGAGGTCCACGGCCTCGCCCAGCAGGTCCCGGGCGGTGCTGGGGAGGAGGGGTCCGAGGCCGGGGATGTCGGCGAGCTCGAGCTCACCGCCGGTGGCGGTGGCGTAGGGGATGACGACGTGCGCGTGCCAGCCGGCGGGTTCGCGGGTGCCGGTGAGGAGCTCGACGAGCAGGTCGAACTCCCGCTCACCCTTCGAACGATCGTCCCCCGTCTCGCGGGATCCCAGCGTGGCTTCGAGGGCGGCCTTGATGGCGGCGATGGCTTCCAGGGGTCCGCGGGCGTGCAGGACGCCTTGCCCGTCGGCGTCCGGGTAGAGGTCGACCCGTCGGTCGCGGCTGGCCTTGTCCTGCCGTGCCGCTGCGGCGGCCCGGTCGACGGTCAGGATCAGCCGGCGGATGACCTTCGCGAGCTCACCCGGGGTCTGACCGGCGTACCGGGCGAGGGCGATGAGCACGATGCACTGCCGCTGCTCCAGGGTCAGCTCAACGGTGTCGAGCTCCCGCAGCACTGCCAGGGCGTGCCGTTCGGTCAGGATCCCAGCAGCGACGGCTTCGACCAGGCCGGGCAGCGCGCAGGCGGCGAGGGCCTGGGAGACCAGGTTCGCTGCGGTGCCGAACCCGGCGCCGATCGCGAGGGCTACCTCGTCGCAGGCGAACTCCCGTTGGGCGGCGGGGGCCCGGTTGTGTGCGGCGACGATGGCCCGGACCATCCCGACCCAGGCCTGGTCCTTCAGCTGAGCGAACCAGCCGATCTCGTCGAGCTCCTCCCGCGGGGTCGCGGTGAACAGCATCGCGTCCGCGCCGGTGAGGGCGGAGTTCACCAGGGCGGCGAGCTTCTCCGGGGAGAGGGCAGCCGGGACCGGCCGCTCGCCCCAGGGTTCCGTCTGCATAGATAGAACATATATTCGAGGTCTGACAAAAGCGAGAGTCGGAAGAGACCGATCTATGGCCGAGTCTCCTCAGCCGACGCAGCTGTCCGGAGGGCGAGCGGCGCACCGACGCTGCCTTCCTGGCGGACCGCGGTGTGCGTAGAGGCTCTACAGGTACTGGCCGGTGGAGGCGTTGGGCACCGGCGGGACCTGTCCCGGCGGGAGCTGTGGCGGTGCCCCGCCCCCGCGCATCTGCTCGAGCTGCACGCGGGCCGCCATCTGCTGGGCGAACAGCGCGGTCAGGATCCCGTGGAACAACCCCTCGAGCCAGCCGACCAGCTGTGCCTGGGCGATGCGCAGCTCTGCGTCCGAGGGCACGGAGTCGTCCGTGAAGGGAAGGGTCAGCCGCTCGAGCTCATCGCGCAGCTCCGGAGCGAGACCCTGCTCGAGCTCCTTGATCGAGCTCTGGTGGATCTCTCGCAGCCGCGACCGGGCCGCGTCGTCGAGGGGAGCCGCACGCACCTCCTCCAGGAGCTGCTTCACCATCGATCCGATGCGCATGACCTTCGCGGGCTGCTCCACCATCTCGGACGGGCTGCGCTCCTCATCCCCTGTGGCGGGCGGGACCACGATCTGCTGACCGTTCTCGCCCACGACAACGATGCTCTGTCCCTGGTCCTCTTCCGTCATGCACCCATCTTGTCCCATACCTTGCAGTGATGGATCTGAGGTCGCACTTCACAGCCCTCGGCGAGGGGCTCGCGCACTTCGACGGGCCAGGCGGCACGCAAGTCCCGGCCTCCGTGGCCGACGCCGTCGGGCACGCCTATCGCTCGGCGATCAGCAACCGGCACGGCGGGTTCGCCAGCAGCGATCGTGCCGATGCCATCGTCGACGAGGCACGGCAAGCCGTCGCGGACCTCCTGGGAGCCGAGCCTGAGGGCGTGATCTTCGGCGGCTCCATGACGGCCAACACCTACGTCCTCGCGGGTGCGTTGCAGAAGACCTGGACGCCAGGAGACAACGTCGTGCTCAGCAAGCTCGACCACGACGCGAACATCCGCCCGTGGGTCCAGGCGGCGGAGCGCCGCGAGGTCGAGGTGCGCTGGGCCGTGCCGGACGCGAGCACCGACCTGCCGGCGGACCAGTACGAGGACCTCGTCGACGAGCGGACGCGGCTGGTAGCCGTGACCGTTGCGAGCAACGCCACCGGGTCGATGCCCGACACCGTGCGGATCGCCCAGATCGCCCACGCCTCAGGGGCTCTGGTGCATCTCGACGGGGTGCACGCCACTCCCCACGGACCAGTGAGATTCGAGGACCTCGGAGCCGACTTCTACGCTTGCTCCGCCTACAAGTTCTACGGTCCGCACCTCGGCGCGACAGTTGCGCGCCCGGAGCTGCTCGAGACCCTGCACCCGGACAAGCTCTTGCCGTCGAGCAACGAGGTGCCTGACCGCTTCGAGCTGGGCACGAGCCAGTTCGCGCAGCTCGTCGCCGTGCACGCGACCATCGACTGGATCGCCCAGTGGGGCCAGGGCACGACTCGCCGCGAGCGCCTCCTGGACGCTCTCGCCCAGATCAAGCAGCAGGAGGAGCAGGTCTTCGCGCGGCTGCTCGATGGCCTGCGCAGCAAGGAGATCCGTCTCATCGGCGACCCCCGCCGACGGACACCGACAGTCGCCTTCGTGAAGGACGGCGAGAGCCCCCAGGCCACGGCGAGCCGGCTCGCGGACAAGGGAGTGGCGGTCTGGGCGGGCCACTACTACGCGATCGAGCTGATGACGCTTCTCGGCCTCCCCGACGGAGCGGTCCGCGCCGGTGTGGTGGGCTACACGTCCGACAACGACGTCGACAGACTGCTGGAGCTGCTGTGAACCCCGATGTGGCTCGGAAGACCTGGCGTGCCTGCGAGCCGTACCACGCGATGGTCTACTTCGCGCCGGAGGCCGTCGAGGAGTACGAGGCCATCGGCCTGGACCCTCGGACCAACCGTGCGGTGGGTTACTTCCCGGCGCGGGCCGCGGCCATGGGTGCCGTGACCTGGCAGACGGTGCAGGCGACGTTCTTCAACTTCAGCGCCCTGGCGGTCGAGTTCGGCATCTCTGGTGTCTGGGACAAGGTCGCGCCGCAGCAGGTCCTCGACGCGCGGTTGCGCGCGGCTGATCGCGCCCTGCGGCGGATGTGCGGGGACCTCCTCGACGACACCGCGGAGGCTGCGGCCCTTGCCCGGACGGCGGCCGGTGGCTGCAACCCGTACGGAAGGGCTCTGTACGCAGCGCATGCGGGCATCCCGTGGCCCGAACCGGACCACCTGCAGCTGTGGCACGCCATCACCCTGCTTCGGGAGTTCCGCGGCGACGGCCACATCGCCGTGCTCGTGGCGGCAGGTCTCACTGGGCTCGAGTCGGCGGTCCTGCACGTCGCGATGAACGACACCTGGGGCCGCAAGGCGCTGCAGTCGACGCGGCTCTACACCGACGAGGAGTGGGACGCTGCCGTCGTGTCCCTCTGCGAGCGGGGGTGGCTCGACTCCGACGGCCAGTTCACCGAAGAGGGCAAGGCGCGCCGAGAGGCCATCGAGCTGAAGACCGACGAGCTGGCGCTCGCCCCCTGGGAGCTCCTGGGGGAGGACGGCGCTGCGCGCTTGCGGGAGCTGGTACGGCCGTTGGCCACAGCCATCAGCGACAGCGGTGCCTTCGGGAAGGGACCGAGGCTCTAGCGCTGGATGGCCTTGGTCTCCAGGAACTCCTCGAGGCCGAACGTGCCGGCCTCTCGCCCGATGCCTGACTGCTTGTAGCCGCCGAAGGGGGCCGCCGGGTTGAAGGCACCGCCGTTCACCTCGACCTGACCGGTGCGCAAGCGGCGGGCGACGCGAAGGGCCCGGTCCGCATCGCCGGACCACACGCCGCCTGCCAGCCCGTAGTCGCTGTCGTTCGCGATCCGAACGGCGTCCTCCTCGTCGGTGTACGGCATGATCACCAGGACCGGACCGAAGATCTCCTCGCGGGCGATCGTCATGTCCGGCGTGACGCCGGAGAACACCGTCGGCGCGACGAAGAAGCCCTTGTCCCGCACGGGATCCGCGCCACCGGTGACCAGCGTCGCGCCTTCGGCGATGCCCTTCCCGATGTAGTCGCGGACCCGCTGCAGCTGAGCACTGCTCACGAGCGGGCCGAGCATGGTGGAGGCATCGTTCGGGTCACCCACGGCGAAGGCGGCGGCCGTCGCCGCAGCGATCTGCTCGACCTCCTGGAGCTTGTCGGCAGGCACGAGCATGCGGGTCAGAGCTGAGCAGGTCTGGCCTGAGTTGAGGAAGCACTTGCCGACCCCATCCGCGACGGCCTTCTGCAGGTCGGCGTCATCGAGCAGGACGTTGGCGCTCTTGCCTCCGAGCTCCAGGGCGACCCGCTTGACCTGCTTGCCGGCGAGCTCGGCGATCCGCTTCCCCGCCCGGGTCGAACCGGTGAAGGACACCATGTCGACGTCGGGGTTGACGACGAGCGCCTCGCCCACGACCTCGCCGAGCCCGGACACCAGGTTGAAGACGCCCTTCGGCAGACCGGCTGCGTCGAAGACCTCCGCGAGGACGTAGGCCGACAGCGGTGCCACCTCGCTGGGCTTCACGACCACGGTGCAGCCCGCTGCCAACGCGGCACCGACCTTGAGGACGACCTGGTGCAGCGGGTAGTTCCACGGCGTGATGCAGGCGACGACACCGACGGCCTCACGGACGATGAGGGAGTTGCCGACCTCCTGGCCATCGAACTCGAAGGACCGGGCAAGCTCCGCGAAGTTGCCCATGTTGAACGACGGCAGCCCGACCTGGATCATCTTCGCGAAGCCCAGGGGCATGCCCATGTCCTCGGAGATCAGCTGCCCGATCTCGTCCGTCCTCGCGGTCAGCGCATCGGCCGCCGCCTGGAGGTGATCAGCCCTGACCTTCGGCTCCAGGCCGGACC
>JAODNB010000063.1 GCA_025464795.1 Frankiales bacterium | reverse complement strand
GGACGCCGCAGTTCCACACCGAGCAGGAGAACGACCCGCTGTCGTCCTCCGACTGCACGAGCGTGGCGACCAACGCGAGCCGCGTGACCGTCACCGAGCTCGAGGTGTTCGCGGCGGTCAAGGGTGCTGCTGCGGTTCCCCCGGTCGTCGTCCCGCCGGTGGTCAAGACACCGACGACCGTGAGTGGCGGCCTGCCCGCGACCGGGCTCGGTGCCGGTGTCGGCCTGGGAGGCATCGTGCTTCTCGGGATGGGCGGCGTCGTCTGGGCGCTCCGTCGTCGCCTCGCCTGACCGCTGACCGCGGCCGTCTTCCCGTACCTGCTGGCGATGCAGGACCGCTACGACGTACGGGAAGACGAGGAGACCTCGTGCTTTCGGGGTCGCCGTCGGGCACCCTCATGCTTCGCGTGCTCGCGGCTTTCCTCATCGATGCGGTCTCCCGACGGGGAGCCTCGGCGCCGGCAGGGAGCAGCGAGCTGCCGGGTCAGGCCGTAGCGCGCACCATGACCCAGAGCCGCTTGGTCTCGTAGGTCTGGGCACTGGTGACGGTGAAGCCGGCCTCGGCGAGCAGGCTGAGCAGCTCGTCACGGTCGTGGTGCACGAACCACCGGTCGAGCTGGCCGGCGACGGGCTTTGGCGTGGCGTAGGGGACCTTCTCCCAGCCCTGCTGGCCGCCGAGGCTCGTCGACAGGGCGAGCAGGCCGCCCGGCTTGAGCAGCTCCCGCCAGCGGGTCAGTGTCGCGGGAACGTCTTCTCTCGGCACGTGCAGCAGTGCGGCGCTGCTCCAGATCCCGTCCAGGCTCGCGGGTGCCATCGGCGGCCTGCGGAGGTCCCCGCGCACGACCCTTCCGCGAGTCCGGGCGATGGCCAGCATCCCGTCGGACAGGTCTACGCCGAACGCGTCGAGGCCCGCCCCGAGCAAGACCTGCAGGTGCTGGCCCGGACCACACCCGAGGTCGGCCACCCGTCCCCGGGCGTCGGCGACGAAGGCGTCGCGGAATGCCTCGAACGCAGGCGATGTGACGCGCGTCTGCACGTCGTAGTCGGCCGCCACCTGGTCGTAGGTCTGCCGGGTGAGGTCGACGACGTCCACGAGCTAGGACCTCAGCCGCAAGCCGCGAGGGGTGGGTCGGAAGCCGGCGTTCTCGAGGGCGACGCCCAGCGCCGACGACAGGGCGGGCTCGCCGTCGGTCTTCTCCACCATCAGCTTGCCGAGCGCCCCGTCCCGCACGGCGAGGGCGAGCGCGTCCGCGGCCGGTGCCACGGCGCTCTCGTCGTCCGTGAACGACAGCAGCGTCTTGCCGCCCCGCTCGACGTAGAGCACGAGCCTGCCGTCGACGAGCACCACCAGCGCGCCGGCCTTGCGCCCCGGCTTGTGCCCCTCGGTCACAGGCCAGCCGAGCGCCGCACCGAACGGGTTGGCCGGGTCGGAGGCGGCGAGCACGACAGCCCGCGCGTCGTCGCGGCGCTTGCGCTGGTGCGTCGTGTCCCAGCCCCCGGGGACAGGTGTCGTCCAGAGCGGCTCGTCGTCTGCCGGGCGCGCAGCGGCGAGCGCCCGCATGCGGTCGACGGCACCGGGTGCCGCGAACTGCGCGGCGCCCAGGCCTTCGACGAAGTAGCCGCGTCGGACCCTGCCGGCTTCCTCGAAGGCCTTGAGGACGGCGTACACGGCTGCGAACCCGCCCGGCACGCGCTCGGCCACCACGGCGCCCCGGGTGACGACGCCGTGCCGGTCGAGCAGCGACTCGGCGACCGCATGGGTGCGACGCGTCGGGTCGGGGTCGCGGTCCGGCAGCCGGGACCAGCGCCCCGCCACGGTCGGAGGGGCAGGCATCGCGGCTCGGCCGTAGCGCGCCCGACCTCGGACAGGGGGCCGCTTGGCGAGGTGGGAGGTCTTGCCCGAGCCCAGGACAGCACGCAGGGGCGACAGGGTGTCGTTGGTGAGGTGCCCTGACCAGACCAGGTCCCAGACCGCCTGCTGGACCTCGGAGTCCGTCGCCTCGACCCGATCCACGAGGGAGCGGAAGAACAGGGCCTGATCGCCCTGCAGCGCGTCGAGCACGGCATCGTGCACGGGTGTCGAGGAGACCTCGCCCAGCGGTGCCATCAGCAGCGGAGCGGTGTCGGCGAGCAGGAGCGACACCCAGCCGTCGTTGCCCGGCAGCGATCCGGCACCTGCCCACAGCACCTCACCCGCCGCCGTCAGCTCGTCCAGCAGTGCGGGCGAGTAGCCGGCGACGCGGGACGGGAGCACCAAGGTCTCGAGCGCGGAGGCGGGGACGAGCGAGCCCTGCAGCTGCTCGATCGCCCGCACCAGCCCGTCGATGCCCCGGCCGCCGCTGCTGCCCAGGCCCTGCCAGGAGGGCAGGAACCGCGCGAGCGCCTCAGGAGGTACGGGCTCGACCTCGCGCCGCAGCTTCGCCAGCGACCGGCGGCGCAGGGAGCGCAGCACCTCGGCATCGCACCACTCGAGCCCGTGCCCGCCTGGCCGGAACTCGCCGTGCGCCACGCGACCGGAGGCGCTCAGCCGGGCCAGCGCCGAGTCGACGACGGCCACGCCGAGGCCGAACCGCTGTGCCACCTCGACGGGGTGGAACGGCCCGTGGGTGCGGGCGAAGCGGGACACCAGGTCACCGAGCGGATCACGTACCGGCTCGAGGAAGGCCTCCGGGATCCCGACCGGCAGCGCGGTGCCGAGGGCGTCCTGCATGCGGCCGGCGTCCTCGATCGCGACCCAGCGCTCCTCGCCGGCGACTCGCACCCGGATCGCGCGGCGTTGCTCCTCGAGCTCGGCCAGCCAGGCCGCAGTGGCACCGCGCGCGAGGGCCTCCTCGGTGGTGAGGTCGCCCAGGACCCGCAGCAGGTCAGCGACCCCCTCGGCGTCCTTCGCGCGACGCGTCTCGGTGAGCCGCTGGACCTCCGCCTCGACCTCGGCGAGGGCGTCAGCGTCGATGAGCTCGCGCAGCTCGGCCTGACCGAGAAGCTCCGCCAGCAAGGCGGAGTCGAGCGACAGGGCCTGCGCCCGCCGCTCGGCGAGGGGGGCGTCGCCCTCGTACATGAAGGCACCGATGTAGCCGAACAGCAGCGATCGGGCGAAGGGCGACGGCGCTTGCGTCTCCACCTCGACGAAGCGGACCTTGCGGCGCTGGACGTCCTGCATCAGCTCGACGAGACCGGGCACGTCGAAGACGTCCTGCAGCACCTCGCGCATCGTCTCCAGGACGATCGGGAAGCTGCCGTACTGGGACGCGACCCCGAGCAGCTGCGCCGAGCGCTGGCGCTGCTGCCACAGGGGGGTGCGTCGGGTCGGGTTGCGGCGGGGGAGCAGCAGGGCGCGGGCGGCGCACTCGCGGAAGCGCGAGGCGAACAGGGCCGAGCCGCCGACCTCGAGCTGCACCAGCTGCTCGATCTCGTCGGGCTCGAAGACGGCGGCTGCTCCGTTCGGTGCCTCCTCGGTCTCCGGCAGCCGAAGCACGATGCCGTCGTCGGAGTGCATCGACTGCACGTCAACGCCGTAGCTCTCGCGCAGGCGGGACGTCAGCGCCAGGGCCCAGGGCTGGTTGACCTGCGCGCCGAACGGCGAGTGGATGGCCAGCCGCCAGTCGCCCAGCTCGTCGCGGAACCGCTCCACCAGGATGGTCCGGTCATCAGGGAGCACACCGGTCGCCTCGCGCTGCTCGGTGAGGTAGGCGAGCAGGTTCGCGGTGGCGCTGGCGTCGAGGCCGGCGACGCGCAACCGGTCCTCGGCGTCCTGCGGGGAGAGCGCTGAGATCTCACGCAGGAACCTGCCCAGAGCACGCCCGAGCTCGAGGGGACGGCCGGGCGCGTCCCCGTGCCAGTAGGGCATCCGGCCCGGTTGCCCGGGCGCCGGCGTGACGAGGACCTGGTCGTGGCTGATGTCCTCGATCCGCCAGGCGCTGCTCCCGAGCAGGAACACGTCACCGACCCGGGACTCGTAGACCATCTCCTCGTCGAGCTCCCCGACCCGGGACTTCTTCTCACCGACGAGGAAGACGCCGAACATGCCACGGTCGGGGATCGTGCCGCCGCTGGTGACCGCAAGTCGTTGCGCACCAGGCCTTCCCGCCAGGACGCCGGTCACGCGGTCCCAGGTGATGCGGGGCCGCAGCTCGGCGAACTCGTCGCTGGGATAGCGGCCGCTGAGCATGTCGAGGGTGGCCTCGAAGGCGCTCTGCGGCAGCGAGGAGAACGGCGCCGCGCGGCGGATGACCGCGGCGAGGTCGTCGATCTCCCATGACTCGAGGGCGCACATCGCGACGATCTGCTGGGCCAGGACGTCGAGCGGGTTGCGGGGGTAGCTCGTGGCCTCGATCCCGCCGATCACCATCTGCTCGGCGACCACGGCGCACTGGACGAGGTCGCCTCGGTACTTCGGGAGGACCACGCCACGTGAGACCGCGCCGACCTGGTGGCCCGCCCGTCCGACGCGTTGCAGCCCGGAGGCGACCGTGGGGGGTGACTCGACCTGGATGACGAGGTCGACGGCACCCATGTCGATGCCCAGCTCGAGGCTCGACGTCGCCACCACCGCGGGGAGGCGGCCGGCCTTCAGCGCCTCCTCGATCTCGGAGCGCTGCTCCCGCGACACCGAGCCGTGGTGGGCTCGCGCGATCTCGACGGTCCCCTCGCCGTCGGACGGCAGGCCGTTGCCCCAACCGGCCTTGCCGACACCGCCCTGTCCAGGGTGGGCGGCGGGGTAGCTCGGTCGGACGCCCGAGGACCCGACAGGTCGGTCGAGGTCGATCAGTTCGGGCTCGGGAGTGGGGAAGGCTCGTTCGGTAGCGATCTCGTTCAGGCGGCTCGTCAGCCGCTCGGCCAGGCGGCGGGAGTTGCAGAACACGATGGTCGAGCGGTGCTGCTCGACCAGGTCGACGATCCGCTCCTCCACCGCTGGCCAGATGGACGACTTCTTCTCCGCACCCGCTGCGGAACCGCGGATCTCTCCTGTCGACTCACCCAGGGCCGACATGTCCTCGACCGGGACCTCGACGGAGACCTCGATCGTCTTGGTCGAGGGCGGCTGGACGACGGTGACCTCCCTGGCGCCGCCGAGGAACCGCGCCACCTCGTCGATCGGTCGCACCGTGGCCGACAGGCCGATGCGCTGCGCCGGCTTGTCGAGCAGGGCGTCCAGCCGCTCGAGCGACAGGGCTAGGTGGGCGCCGCGCTTCGTGCCGGACACGGCGTGGACCTCGTCGAGGATGACCGTCTCGACGCCTCGGAGCGACTCGCGGGCGGCGCTCGTCAGCACCAGGAACAGCGACTCCGGCGTCGTGATGAAGATGTCGGGAGGGGTACGGGCAAACGCTCGGCGCTCGTCCGCCGGGGTGTCCCCGGAGCGGGTCGCGACGCGGATGTCGGGAACGGGCAGGTCGAGGCGCTGTGCCGCCTGCCGGATCCCCGTCAGGGGTGCTCTGAGGTTGCGCTCGACGTCGACAGCGAGGGCCTTGAGGGGGGAGACGTAGAGGACCCGACAGCGGTGCTTCGGGTCCTCGGGTGGCGGGGTCGAGGCGAGCCGGTCCAGGGACCACAGGAACGCCGACAGCGTCTTGCCGGAGCCGGTGGGGGCGACGACGAGGGTGTCGAGCCCCTGCGAGATCGCGTCCCAGGCCCCTTCCTGCGCGGCGGTCGGCGCCGCGAAGGCACCCGTGAACCAGGCGCGGGTGGCGGGGGAGAAGCGCTCGAGTGCCATGTCCTCCCCATCGTCGCAGCAGGGTCCGACATCCGCCCGTCCGACAGCTGCACACAAACGCTGGTCGGTGGCTCGTGCCCGCGCTCGCTGAGGGGCTGCGAGGTCACTTTCGTGTGCCGGCTGCACACAAACCCCGACGTTGACCGACGACTCGCGCTCGCGTGCTCCCCCCGTACCGGCGTTTGTGTGCAGGAGCCGTCAGCGGTTGAGCGGTTGGTCCTTCCAGGTGGCGCCGGAGTCGGCGGTGCGGACGAGCCGGCGGCGGTCGCCTCCTATCCAGGTCCCCAGGCGCTCACTGGTGAAGGCCAGGTACTCAGACGAGTACCGGGGGTCGCTGGACTGCGTGGCGACGGTCACCCAGGTCCGACCCTGGTCCGTGCTCCGGACGAGCCGACGGCGAGGAAGGCCGTCGTCGATGGCGACAACGATCGCACCACCGGCCGCCGCCAGCAGGGAGGCCGTCGAGGGCAGCGGCCGAGCCCGCTCGTAGGACCTGCCCGAGTCCGTCGACACCCGAATGAGGGAGCCAGACCCGTTCCGGTGCTGGCACAACGCCACGACGACCCCATCGGCGGCGAGAGCGACCTCGCTGGCGTCGACCTCGTCGGTCGTGCTGAGCGGACCGCAGGGGTCCTGGTGCTCGACCCAGGTGTCGCCGCCGTCGTTGCTGATCAGGACCTGGGACCGGGCGTCCTGCGCCCCACCTGCGGTGTGACCGCGCTCCAGGACGATCAGCCGACTGCCCCTCCTCACGAGGCTGGCGCTGACGAGGTTGACCCCGTGCGTCTCGTGGACCGGGAGCCAGCGCGGGCTGTCGAGGGTGCTGCGCTCCACGCGAACGCCCAGGCAGGGGCAGCCACCCGTGGGTTCGACCACGCGCACGACGCTGCGGCTGCCGGCCTCGAGGGCGAGCACCTGGCCCTGCACCTCCTGGTTCGTCCAGCTGCGCCCGCCGTCGAGGGTGAGGGACAACCCAGGTCCGTAGGCGTACCCGACATCACCCACGAACCGGACGTGGCTGACGCACGTGGTGGCGGCGCAGTCCCCGACGAACTCGCCGTCGCCGCCACGAAGCTCAGCTGGCGGTGCGTTCCGGCGCTGCCACGGTCCGCCGTCCGTGGAGGTGAGCAGGAGGGGGCAGTGCCCCGCGGTGCAGGGGTAGGCGCCCAGCACCCAGCTGGTCGAGCCGCTGTACGACACGTCGGCCGCCTGGAAGCCTGGCGGCACCGCGGCGGTGTCAGGTGCGGGCTGGAAGGCAGGGGTCGGCGGCTTCTGCGACGCGCCGAGGTGGTCGTTGACCACGACGGACGCGGCGAAGGCCAGCGCGGCGACGGCAAGACCGGATGTCGCTACCTGAAGGCGCTGGGTGCGGCGGCGCCGGCGGATGC
>JAODNB010000339.1 GCA_025464795.1 Frankiales bacterium | reverse complement strand
TTGACGGCGGGGACGGCGTTGAGGGCCCGGAGCCCGGTGGCGAGGCAGCCGGCCGTCGCGGCGTCGCGCCCGCTGCCGTCGGTGAACCGGAACGCGGTCTCCTGCGTGATCGAGGGAGAGCCGACGATCTCCACCCGGTAGACGTCCTCGGCACTGCCGCGGGGCCAGCTCGGCGCAGCATCCGGGCCGATGCGGTTGACGTGCTCGAGCTGGATGCGGGTCTGACCCTTGTAGACGCCGTTGATGGTGAAGTGGATCGCCGCGACCATGCCAGCCTCGATGGTCCCCTTGATGCACTGGATCGGCTCGTCGGTCACCCACTTGTCCCAGGTGGTCGTGATCTCGTCGAGCTCGATCCCCACGGCGGCGGCCATCATGGGTACTGTCGCGCCCCACGCCATGACGAGCAGGTCGGGATGCTCGAGGAGCGGGACGAAGTCCGGCGGCTTGCCGATGCCCATCTCGTTCTCGTAGTCGCCCTCGTAGTTCTGGTAGTCGACCAGCTCGAGCGCGCGCACGACCTGCACCTCGCTGCACAGCCCCATGAGCGTCATCGGGAACAGGTCGTTGCAGAATCCCGGGTCGATCCCGGTAGTGAAGCAGCTCGAGCCGCCCTCGGAGCAGGCCTGCGTGATGGGGTCGATCCAGGACGGCGGGTTCTGCTTCATCGCCGGCCACACCCACGGCGTCATGGCCGTCGAGGTCACGTCGATGCCGGCGCGCAGGAAGGCGCTCATCACCCGGATGTTCTCGCCCGCGTGGGCGGCGGTCGGCCCGTAGTGGACGAGCGCGTCGGGACGCAGAGCGATCAGCGCCTCGAGGTCGTCGGTCGCTGTGATGCCGACCGGGTCGAGCCCGCAGATGTCACCGACGTCGCGCCCGACCTTGCCGGGGCTGCTGACACCGACGCCGACCAGCTCGAACTCGGGGTGCTTCAGGACCTCGGCGATGACGAGCTTGCCGACGAACCCCGTACCCCAGATGACGACGCGCTTAGGCATAGAACAAGTTCTACCTCACGATCGCTCAGCGGGTGCCGAGGATCAGCTGGGTCGGGTGCTGCGCATCGTGGAACAAGATGTTGCGCCCCGCGGCTGCGACCGGCTCGTGCGTCGGGGAGTCGGAGGAGGAGAACCACAGTCGCAGGCGGTGGCCCTTGGCCACGGTGAAGGCCGTGTCCCACAGGTCCATCCGGTACTCCGTCGACAGCCCGATGGTGACAGGTTCCTTGCGGTCGTCCGTCAGGTACGGCGACCCGGGACGCGAACGGGCCGGGTCGACGTGTCGGAACGACGCCCGCAGCCACCCGCTCGTGATGGGGGTCTCGGTGCCGTCCGGCGCGACGTCGGACAACCGACCCACCCACGCCATGTCGGCCGCCTCGGTGATGGCCCAGAAGCGGAGCTCGGACGCTCCAGCCAGGTGCAGCGCCTTGGTCTGGGCCGCGGTCGTGAAGGTCAGGCCGTGGGCGTCGTCCAACCGCTGGTCGGTGTGGATGTACGGCGCGAAGCCGTCCGGCCCCTCCTTGCCCATCGGCGTCGACGCCCCCGCGGTGGGGTCGTACACGTAGGACGTCTGGTAGGAGTCGCGGCCCTTCACAGCACCCGTCACGAGCGATCCGTCGTTCAGCGAGGTGGCCGTTCCGGAGACGGCGCCGCTCAGGTTGTAGCGGGTCAGGGCGGGCGAGGCCGCAGCCCAAGACGGCGACGTGTGCCAGGTGCGGTCGCCGCGGTCGAACCAGGTGACCCGCGGCTGCTTCTCGACGCCGTTCCGGACGCCCTTGACGTAGTGGTTGAGCCACTTCAGGACCTGACCCGCCGGAGGCGAGGCGTTCAGCGACGGGGACACGTCCGTGGCGCCGCCGCCGTACGGGGCTCCGATCTCACCGATCTGCCCGGTGCCGTGGTGCGTCGACGGGTCGATCCACAGCTGGGCCGGGACCTTGAGGGAGTCGATGAGCCGCAGGTCGCCGCGGCTGTACATGTCGTCCCAGCCGGTGAAGACGTAGGTCGGGACCTTGATCTTGCTCACCCGGGCCAGGACCGAGCGCTCCTGGTAGAGCGGGCCGTCGACGTCGTTGAGGCGGGTCTCGATCGCGAACAGCTGGTCCTTGCGGTCGAGGTACTGCGGCTGCGGTCCGAGGCCCAGAGCCTGCGTCCCGGTCTGCCCGGCGAACCACTGCTCGACGAAGCCCTGGTCATAGAGCCCGTTGTGCCAGAGCACGTCCCGGTAGGGGTCGGTCGGCGGGTGGCCGACGACGACGGTGGTCAGGTGCGGCGGCTGGAGCTCTGCACCGAGCAGAGCGGTGATCGCGGAGTACGAGTAGCCGTACATCACGACCTTGCCGTTCGACCACGGCTGCTTCGCGACCCACTCGACGACGTCGTAGACGTCCTGCTGCTCGCGGCTGCACAGCAGGCACAAGGCGCCGCCGCTCTTGCCGGAGCCCCGGACGTCGGTGTTGACGTGCGCGTAGCCGTCCTTGACGAAGGTGGTGGCCGACGACCGGCCGTAGGGCTCCATGTCGACGATCGCCGGGAACCGACCCGTCGCCGCTGGAAGGTGGACGTCGCCGACGAGGTCCACGCCGTCGCTGGCGATGATGCTGAC
>JAODNB010000326.1 GCA_025464795.1 Frankiales bacterium | reverse complement strand
GCCCTCAGCAACGGCGAGCAGTGGGACGACATCGCCGAGCGCGAGGGCACGAAGCTGGTGATGGCCGTGGACCGGGTTGCCCCCGGTTTCGCCGCGAGCGTCCACGACATGCACGTCCAGACGCCGTTGGACCTGGAACGCGAGCTCGGACTGCGGCAAGGTCAGGTCATGCACGTCGACATGGGCTTGGACCAGATGTTCCTGTGGCGTCCCCTGCCCGAGCTGGCCGGCTACCGCGTCCCCGGGGCTGAAGGGCTCTACCTGTGCGGGGCCTCCACCCATCCCGGCGGTGGCGTGTTCGGCGCCAGCGGTCGCTCCGCTGCACGGGCTGTCCTGTCGGACCGCTCCCCCAACCTGCTCGCTCGATCGACGAAGAAGGTGCGCCGTGGCTGAGCTCTACGAGGTCCTGCTGATCGACGGCGGCACCCGTCACCACGCGGGCTGGCTCGTCGACGACGAGAGCGAGACCGACGTCCTGCTCGCCCAGAACGGCAAGGTTCTGCTGTTCGGCAGCCGGGCAGCGCTGGAGCACCACGCCCAGGAGCACAGGCTGCAGCTCCACGACGACCTGCCCGACGAGATCGACCTCGACCTGGGCGGGTGGCTGTCGCGCGGCACCCCGCTGCCCGACGCAGCGGAGGTCTCGGAGCTCTGGCACCTGCTGTACGACGACCCGGTTGCCGGCAAGGCGCTCACTGGCGAGGAGCTCGGAGAGGCGTACGACGACCTCGTCGAGGAGGTTCCCGGCTGGTTCGAGGAGCACGGCGACGCGGCGCGCAAGGCCCTCGCGGTCGCGGTCTCGCGCCTGCGCGGGGTGCTACGGCAGGTATGACCCGGCACTAGCCTTCGGCGCATGCTGATCGCGATTGAGCGCACTTCCCGTGCGCCCGTCGCCCTGGCCGTCACCGCGGTGCTCCTGCAGGTCGCCTACCCCCTGGTCGGCGGCGCGGACCGGGACCGGCTCGCGGTCCTCACGGTCCTGGTCTTCTTCACCGCCTCCGCCACCCACGCGGCGACCAGCAGGGGTCTTGCCTGGACCGGCCGGACGTTCGGGGTGATGGCCGGGCTCGGGCTCGTGGCCGAGGCCGTCGGGGTGGCCACCGGGTTCCCCTTCGGGCACTACTCCTACGGGTCCTCCTTGGGTCCGGAGCTCTTCGGCGTACCGGTCGTCGTGCCCTTGGCCTGGGCGATGCTCGGGTACCCCTGCCTGGTCGTCGGCCAGCACCTCGCACCCGGCCTGGCAGGGGCGGCTCTCAGCGCCGTCGCGCTGACCGGCTGGGACCTGTTCCTGGACCCCCAGATGGTCGACGCGGGCTACTGGCGCTGGGCGGACCCGCACCCCGGCCTCAACGGGATCCCGCTGACCAACACCGTCGGCTGGCTGGTGATCGCGTTCCTCATGATGGCGCTGCTGACGCGGGTCCCGGTCGCGAACGATCGGGTCCCGGGGGGCCTGTTCCTG
This sequence comes from Frankiales bacterium, assembly GCA_025464795.1. Lineage (GTDB taxonomy): Bacteria > Actinomycetota > Actinomycetes > Mycobacteriales > SCTD01 > RYN-111. Next base: position 11,364 of record JAODNB010000326.1, on the reverse strand, counting down.
TGGACCTACGGCTCCTCCGTGCTCGCGAACCTCGCCTTCTTCGACCGGCCGGGGGTGGCACTGGTCGGCGGCGTGGGGATGGGGCTGGTGGCGCTTCCCTATTCAGCCCGGGCAGCAGCCCGGACGTGAGCGCCCTGGCCTGGCTGGTGTCGCTGCTGACGGTGCACACAGCCGTCAACGCCCAGCTGCTGCGCCGACCCAGCGGGGGTGCGCTTCCGGTCCGCACCAGCGTGCTGCTGCCCGTGCGCGACGAGGCAGCCCGGCTCGAGCCGTGCCTGCGGGCCCTGCTGCAGCAACCGGGGGTCGAGCTCCTCGTGCTCGACGACGGGTCCACCGACGGCACGGCGGAGCTCGTCCGCTCACTCGGCGTCGAACCCCTCGAGGGCGCGCCCCTCCCCCACGGCTGGCTCGGGAAGCCGCACGCGTGCCAGCAGCTCGCGGACGCTGCCGACCCCGCGAGCGAGGTGCTCGTCTTCGTCGATGCCGACGTCGTACTGGCTCCAGACGCGATCGCCCGCACCGTGGCCACCCTGCTCGAGCACGACCTCGACCTGGTGAGCCCCTACCCCCGTCAGGAGGCGCCAGGGGCCACTCGCCTGGTCCAGCCGCTCCTGCAGTGGTCGTGGCTCACCTTCCTGCCGCTCCGGCTCGCCGAGCGGTCTGGCCGACCGTCGCTGTCCGCCGCGAACGGGCAGCTGCTGGCTGTCCGTCGGTCGACCTACGACCGGGCGGGCGGCCACGCAGCGGTTCGGGACCAGGTGGTCGAGGACGTAGCGCTCCTCAAGGCCATCAAGGCGGTGCACGGACGGGGAGGCGTCGTCGACGGCACCCACCTTGCGACCACCCGCATGTACGACGACCTCGGCCAGCTCGTCGCGGGCTACGACAAGTCCCTGCACACCGTGCCGCTCGGGGTGTCCGCTGCTCTGGTGACGCTGTACGTGCTGCCGTGGTTCGGTCGAAGCAGGTCTGCGCGGATCGCTTGCGCTGCAGGCGTTCTCGGTCGCGTCATCGCAGCCCGACGCACCGGTGGACGCTCTGTCGACAGCCTCACGCACCCGGTCGGCGTACTGGCCCTCGCACTGCTGCACGTCCACTCCAAGGCAGCACGGACTCGGGTGTGGAAGGGACGGTCGGTGTGAGCCGTGTGGTCGTCATCGGTGCCGGCGTCGGAGGACTCGCAGCCGCCGCGAGGCTCGCGCACCTCGGTCACGCGGTCACGGTCGTGGAAGCGGCGGAGACCGTCGGCGGGAAGCTGGGGGTGCGAGAGCGCGACGGCTTCCGGTTCGACACCGGCCCGTCGCTGCTCACCCTTCCCGGCGTGTTCGAGGACTTCTTCCGCGAGACGGGTGGGTGGCCGGCGGACCTGGTGCTGCGCAGGCTCGACCCGGTGACCCACTACCGGTTCGCCGACGGGTCCACCCTCGACATGACCAGTGACGGGCCCCAGCTCCACCGGCGGCTCGAACAGCTCTCGCCAGGAGCAGGGGACGACTGGTTCGAGCTCCTCGAGCGCGCGCACCGGATCTGGAGGGCGAGCCGGGCGCCCTTTCTCGAGTCGGCGCTGCACGGCTCCCGCACTCTCGCCGCCCTGACGCTGAAGCACCCGGGGGACGTCGCGACCCTGGCCCCCGGCCGTTCGCTGCGACACCTCGGCCGCCGGCACCTGGGCGACCCTCGACTGCGCATGCTGCTGGACCGCTACGCCACCTACAACGGTTCCGACCCCCGGCGTGCGCCAGCCGCGCTGGCAGCCATCCCGTGGGTCGAGCACGCCTTCGGCGGCTGGTACGTCGAGGGCGGTCTGCGGCGCCTCGCCGACGCCCTCCTCGACCGCGTGCTGGCGCTCGGCGTCACCGTGCGCACCAGCACCCGGGTCACCACGATCGTCGCCGATCCTGCCGTCCGCGGCGTGCGCCTGGAGGACGGTGAGGAGCTCCCCGCCGACGTCGTCGTCGCCAACGCCGACGCGACCCACGTCTACCGGGACCTGGTCACCTGCCCCTCTGCAGAGCGCCGGCTCGCCAGGGCCGTCCCATCGCTGTCGGGCTTCGTCCTGCTGCTCGCGGTGGAGGGGACGACCGGTGCCGCGCACCACACCGTGCTGTTCCCGCAGGACTACGACGCGGAGTTCGACGCGGTCTTCGGGGAGCACGCTCACCCGGTGGAGGACCCGGCCCTTTACGTCTGCGTGCCACCCGGGCAGGCTCCCGTCGGCTCCGAGGCGTGGTTCGTCCTCGTCAACGCCCCACGACACGGAAGCGGGAGGGGCGCGATCGACTGGCGCACACCCGGCCTCGCCGACTCGTACGCAGACCGGGTCGTCGAGCTGCTGGGTGAGCGCGGGATGCCCGTCGCGGACCGCGTCCGCTGGCGAGAGGTGATCACCCCGGCGGAGCTCGAGGATCAGACCGGCGCGGTGGGCGGCGCGATCTACGGCTCGTCGAGCAACGGCACGACGGCGGCCTTCCTGCGCCCCGCCAACCGCTCCCCCGTGCCCGGGCTGTTCCTGGTCGGCGGGTCCTCGCACCCCGGAGGGGGCCTACCCCTCGTGGCGCTGTCGGCCAAGATCGTCAGCGACCTCATCGGGCCCGCCTGAGCGCTGCGGGCAGACCTCGTGCTGCAGCACGCCGAAGGCCGTCTGCCGGACGTAGTCCCGTTCCTCGATCCAGGTCAGGCACCGCGGGCAGATCGCGTCGCACTCGCTGTGCAGGTGGCCGTCGGTGATGACCCGGAGGTCCACCTCGGACGGGGTCGGCTTGGACAGCCCCACGCCGACGAGGCGATCGATCGGAGACTGCCAGTTGGCTCCCACAGACCGAAACTAGGCCGCGCCGCCGACAGTACCCAGCGGTGCTCGGTCACGGTCAGGGCACGATCACGTCACGCGACGGGCCGCCACCGCCAGCTGACCGAGCCCCACCACGGTGAGCCCCAGCAGAGCCCACAAGCCGATCAGGCCCTGACCGAGCGCGACGGCGAAAGCGGTGACGAGCACCCGGGTCGGGCGCTCGGCCACCGTGATGACGAGCACCTCCCCGGCTCGTGCGCGGACGTACTCGAGCAGCAGGACAGCGAGCAGGCAGCCGTACCCCACCTTGAGGTTGCCACCTGCGCCCACCATCACCAGCACGAACAGGGCTTCGCTGCAGCGGTCAGCGGTGCTGTCCAGCAGGTGCCCCCGGCGGGTCGTCCGGCCCTGCAGGACCGCCACGCAGCCGTCGAGCCCGTCGAGGTAGGCGCTGAGCAGGACGAGGAGCACGGCCGCCCACGCCGGCACGGCGAGAGCAGCCGCAGCGCCGGCGAGCGCGGCTGCCGTGAGGAGGTCCGGATGGACCCCGGTGCGTGCGAGTGGCTCCCCGACGAGGAGCACCAGAGCCAGCCAGCGCCGCACCAGCGGGCTGGGAGCGACCCCGTGCAGGTCCTGCCAGCCGTCGTACCAGGCCTCACGGGTCACGCGACGGTCACGCGACCGTCTTCGCCGCCCTGCGGGTCTGGCGGGCGAGCCGGTGGGTGCGGTGGGCCAGCACCCGCGTGGTGAGGCCACCTGCAGCCCACAGCACCGGCGCCGCGGCCCGCGCGAACAGGCCGTCGACCACGATCGACACCGCGATGTCGGTGCCGCCGCGGGTCGTCGGGGTGAGGACGAACGTGAGCTCCTCGGTGATGCCGGGCGCCGTGCGCACCCGCATCACGAGCCGCTTCTCCGGATCGACCTCGAGGACGTCGAGCGGGATGCCGAGCTTGACCCACCGGGTGACCCCCACGAGGTGCTGCCCGACAGCAGCGGCGGATGTCGTACCCCGGACGCTGGCGAGGAAGACGTCGAACTGCGGCCAGTTGCGGGGGGTGCCCAGCATCGCCCAGACCTGCGTCGGGGAGGCGGAGGTCCGGACCCGGTGCGCGAGCTTCATGACCTCACCGTAGGCCGACGGCTACTGCAGGGCCCAGCGAACCGTCACCGACACGCTGACCTGCGAGGTGCCGGCGTCGATGGGGACCGGGCTCGCGGCCTTGTCGAAGGCCGCCGCCCCTGAGGCGAAGCCGTCGGACACCGGCTGCACCGGCGGAGACGTCGTCTCAGCGACGAGCAGCACCTTCCCGAGTCCTCGGCCGGACAGCTCTGCGTACCTCTCAGCCTTCGCCTTCGCCTCGGCATAGGCGGCATCACGGGCCTTCTGCAGCAGGGCGGCGTTGTCCTCGAGGGCGAAGCTCACCCCGTTGAGCACGGCTGCGTCACCGCCGGCGCTGACGGCATCGGTGATCGCCTGGCCCGCCTTCTTGAGGTTGCGCAGCTTGACCGTGAGGGTCTCGCTCACGCTGTACCCGTTCCGCTTGCCCCTGTTGTCGTACGACGGGGAGATGCTGACGTCGGAGGTCTGCAGGTCCTCGGCAGCGACCCCGTCCCCCTTCAGCGCCTTCCGGACCTTCTCCTGCAGGGAGTTCGCGTCCTGGAGGGCGGTGCCCACGTTGTCGCGGCGGAGGGAGACCCCCAGGGTCGCGCGCAGGACGTCCGGGGTGCCTGTCACCTTCCCCGTCCCGTCGACGACCACGCCGCTGTCCGCGGCGGGCTCGTCGACCGCCCGTGCTGGTGATGCCCCCCGGCCCCCGCTGAGGAGGAAGGCCCCGGCGATGAGGCCGACGGCAACGGTCCCTGCAACAGCTGAGCGGTTCATCTGGTCCTCCACGGAAGCGGCTCGTGGAGGTAAGACGCACCGAAGCGCCTCGTGGTTCAGCTCGTGGTGAGGCCGAGCCGGTCCCAGATCTCACGCGTCGCCGTGGAGCGGTTGAGCGTGATGAAGTGCAGGCCCGGGGCGCCTTCGGCCAGCAGCCTGTCCGACAGCTCGGTCGCGACCTCGACCCCGACCTCGCGGACGGCGAGCGGGTCGTCGGCGACGGCATGCAGCCGGTCGGTCAGCGTCGTCGGGAGAGCCGCACCGGACAGCTGCGCCATCCGTTCGATGCTCGCGACGTTGGTCACCGGCATGATCCCCGGGATGATCGGCACGTCACAGCCGGCGGCGGCGACCCGGTCCCGAAGCCGCAGGTAGTCGTCCACGCCGAAGAAGAACTGGGTGATGGCGAAGTCCGCGCCCGCACGGCACTTGCGGACGAAGAAGTCCACGTCGTAGTCCAGGTCGGGCGACCGCGGGTGCTTGTCCGGGAAGGCCGCGACCCCGACCGAGAAGTCACCGCTCTCCTTGACGAGGGCGACCAGCTCCGAGGCGTACTCGAAGCCCTCGGGGTGCTTGCGCCACTCGCCCTGCGGGTCGCCGGGCGGGTCCCCGCGCAGCGCCAGCACGTTGCGGACGCCGGCCGCGGCGTACTGCCCGACGATGTTGCGGAGCTCCGCCACCGAGTGGTCCACCGCCGTCAGGTGACCGAGCGGCGTGAGCGTGGTCTCGCTCGCGATCCGCTCGGTCATGGCCACGGTCGTGGCCCGGGTCGAGCCGCCCGCGCCGTAGGTCACCGACACGTAGTGCGGCTGCAGCGACTCGAGCTCGCGGATCGCCTGCCAGAGCAGCCGCTCGCCCTCCTCGGTCTTAGCGGGGAAGAACTCGAACGAGAACAGCCGCTCGCCGGTGGCGAGCAGCTCCGAGATCGTGCGGGTGGACATGAGCTGAAGGCTACTGTCACAGGCATGGCCGCCCTCGACCGCTGCGACCTCCGGCAGCGGGTGCAGGAGGCGCTGGACGCGTTCCTGGCTGTCCGCCGACCGCGCTTCGAGGCGATGGGCGGGGAGCTCGCGCCGATGAGCGACGCCCTCGAGGAGCTGCTGTCCGGGGGCAAGCGACTGCGTCCGGGCTTCTGCTTCTGGGGCCACCTCGGCGCCGGTGGGGAGGACTCCGAGGCCCTGGTCGTGGCTGCAGCAGCCCTCGAGCTCTTCCAGGCCTGCGCGATCATCCACGACGACGTCATGGACGGCAGCGACACCCGACGCGGCAAGCCGGCCGTGCACACCCGCTTCGCCGCGCTGCACGGCGCGTCATCGTGGAACGGCAGCGCCAACGCGTTCGGTGCGGGTGCCGCGATCCTGCTCGGCGACCTGTGCCTGGCCTGGTCAGACGAGATGCTCATGAGCAGCGGCCTCGCCAACCCGGCGGCCCTCGCGGTCTTCGCCACGATGCGTGCGGAGCTGATGGGAGGGCAGTACCTCGACCTGCTCGAGCAGGTCCGCGGGGACGGCACGGTGGAGTCGGCGCTTCGGGTCGCCCGCTTCAAGTCTGCGAAGTACACGATCGTCGAGCCGCTGCACCTCGGTGCTGCCCTTGCGGGCGCCTCGGTGGAGGTGCTGGCCTCGTACACCGCTTTCGGCATGCCGCTCGGCGAGGCGTTCCAGCTGCGCGACGACGTGCTCGGTGTGTTCGGCGACCCCTCGGTGACCGGCAAGCCCGCAGGCGACGACCTGCGGGAGGGCAAGCGCACCGTGATGGTCGCTCTCGCCCTCGAGAAGGCGACCGCGAGCCAGGAGCAGGTGGTACGGGACCTGCTCGGCCATCCCGGACTCGACGCCACCGGGGTCACTGCCCTTCAGGCCGTCCTGCTGGAGACCGGAGCCGTGGACCGGGTCGAGGAGCTCATCGCGACCCGTACCGAGGAGGCCCTCGCCGCCTTGGACGGCGCGCCCCTGAGCGGTGCGGCGGCGGAGGTCCTGCGCGAGCTCGCGGTCGAAGCGACGGCGCGGTCCGGATAGGCGTCGTACGCTGGAACCATCATGAGCGCCCCCACCCTCTCCGCGAACGACCTCTGCCACTGCGGCAGCGGGCGCAAGTACAAGCGCTGCCACCGGATCGCCGACCTCAACCCGGACCGTGTCGCGAACGAGCAGGCGCGGCGTGAGGAGCAGGCCCGGCTCGCGGAGCGGTACGTCAAGCCCGGCAAGCAGAGCCCGCGTCGTGAGGTGCCCCCGGAGATCGCGCGGCCGCCGTACGCGAACGACCCGCAGGGCCGGCCCGGCGTCCGCGAGAGCGCCGCTCCCAAGGACGCCGAGACCCTCGCCAAGATGCGGGTCGCCGGCAAGGCCGCCGCCGAAGTGCTGCAGGCGGTCGGCGCTGCGGTGCGGCCGGGCGTCACGACTGACGAGCTCGACGCGATCGCTCATGCGGAGTGCATCCGGCGCGGCGGCTATCCCTCGCCGCTGGGTTACAACGGCTTTCCCAAGTCGCTGTGCACCAGTGTCAACGAGGTCATCTGCCACGGCATCCCCGACAGCACCGTCCTCAAGGACGGCGACATCGTCAACCTCGACGTGACGATCTACCTCGACGGGGTCCACGGCGACACCAACGCGACGTTCCTGGTCGGTGAGGTCGACGAGGAGTCGCGCAGGCTCGTCGAGGTCACGCGTGAGTGCCTGGTGCGCGGCATCGCTGCGGTCAAGCCCGGCGGGCGGGTCCGGGACATCGGTAAGGCGATCCAGACCTACGCCGAGGGCGAGGGGTACGGCGTCGTCCGGGCCTTCGTCGGCCACGGCATCGGTCGGGCCTTCCACAGCGACCCGCAGGTCTACCACTACGACAACCCGTCGGCCCGGACCGAGCTGCTGCCCGGGATGACCTTCACGATCGAGCCGATGATCACGATCGGCGACTGGCACCACGAGATGTGGGACGACGGCTGGACGGCCGTCACCGTCGACCGCAGCCGCACTGCTCAGTTCGAGCACACCCTGGTCGTCACCGAGACCGGCGCCGAGATCCTCACTCAGGTCTGATGCGCCGCACGGCAGCGCTCCTCGTCGCTCTGCTTGCTGGTTGCGGCAGCTCCTCCGTACCCAGCTCTGCTCCGCCTTCGACCCCGAGCGCGGTGGTGCTCCCGGCGGGCAAGAGCGATCTGCCGCTGTCGGGCAGCTACCTGAGCCCGGATGGCTTTGTCCCACCCCTGGCGCTCACCGTCCCCTCGGGCTGGTCGAGCACCCACCGGGGGGACGACGCCTTCGACCTGAGCAAGCCCGATCCGGCTCACGACGCACCGTCAGTGGTCGTGGCGCTCATCACCCCTCTCGGCGATACCGTGGCCACGACCCTGGCGGCGCTGAAGAAGGCTGCCAAGGGCGCGGTGACGGCCGCGACCGGCACGCTGGCAGGCCTGCCGGCGACCGGGTTCGAGGAGGTCGGCGGCAGCGGCCAGGTGGTCGCCAGCCCGAGCGGCACGCTCGCTCTCGACGCGTTCCCTGCGGGGCACTTGCGGGTGCTCGGGGTGGACATCGACCAGGTGCCGCTGCTCGCCGTGGTGCTCGTACCGGACGGGACTCAGTGGGCGTCACAGCAGGCTGACGCAGCTGTTCTGCTCGAAGGCGTTCGCTCCGCCTGAGTCGGAGACCGCTGGGTAGGGGCGGCCCATGGCCAACCATCACCTGACGTTCGTCGGCACCGCGACAACAGTCCTGCAGTACGGCGGCATCACCGTTCTGACCGACCCGAACTTCCTGCACCTCGGTGATCTGGCGTACCTGCACCACGGGCTGTTCAGCCGCCGGCTCACCGAGCCCGCGCTGAAGATCGAGCAGCTGCCGCCGATCGATGCTGTCGTCCTGTCGCACCTGCACGGGGACCACTTCGACCGGGTCGCGAAGGCAGGGCTGTCGAAAGACCTGCCCATCATCACGACGAGGCAGGCAGCCCGCCGGCTGCGGAAGTGGGGCTTCGTGAACGCCGTCGCCCTTGAGACCTGGGGCAGTCACGAGATCGCCAAGGGGGACACGACGTTGCGAATCACCGCTGCGCCGGGCCGTCACCACAGCCACCCCGCTATCGCAGCGCTCCTCCCGCAGGTCATGGGGAGCGTCCTCGACTTCAACGCCCCGGACGGGCTGCTGTCCGTCTACATCACCGGCGACACCATGGTTCACGACGACCTGCGTGAGGTCCCGCGGCGTCACCCCGACCTTGACCTCGGGCTGTGGCACCTGGGCGGAACACGGGTGCTGGGTCTGCTCGTGACCATGGACGCGCAGCAGGGCGCCGACCTGCTGGAGATCGTGACGCCGCGGATGACGGTGCCGATCCACTACGACGACTACACGGTGTTCAAGAGCCCCCTCGCCGACTTCCTCGCCGAGGTCGAGCGACGCAAGCTCCCTGGGGTCACCCCTGTCGCCCGGGGCCAGGTGCTCCCACTCGAGAGCGTGCGCTCGCGCTGATCCCTGAAGGCCTCTGATTTCGCCGGAAGTATTGGCTAGAGGGTGTTGCTTTCTGTCGGTATACGAATGTATGTTCTACATGTGGAGACGGAACCGTGGGACGAGCGGCCAGTCCCGGCTGCCCTCTCCCCGGAGAAGCTCGCGTCGCTGGTCGAGTCCTCGCTGCGCGGAGCCGATGCGCTGCTGTTCACCGCGACCCCGCGGGAAGAGCTCGACGAGATCGGCCGGTTCCAGCAGCTCAAGGACCAGGCCTGGGTCGGGATGGTCCGGGCCATCGTCGCCGCCTACAACCGGGCCCCGGCCGCCCAGCGGGAGTTCTCCTGCGACGAAGTAGCCCTCGCGGTCGGAGCCGGCTTCGGTACGGCGTCCCGGCTGGTTGTGGAAGCCCTCGCCGTCTCGGCCCTGCCCGGGCTCGTGGAGGCCGTCGCCGCCGGGACCCTCACCGAGCGGCACGCCCTCGCGGTGCTGCGGGAGCTCGACACCGTCGAGCTGACCCTGGAACAGCGGCAGTGCGTCGTGCTGATCGCTCTCGCACGGTTCGCCGGCCAGACACCGGGTGAGCTGATGAAGGTCATCCGGCGGCTGATCCTGACCGTGGACCGGGCCGCCGCCCAAGCCCGGCGGGACAAGGCCACCAGTCAGCGTCGGGTTGACTTCTACCCCGACGCTGACGGGCAAGGGGTGCTGCACGCCTGCGGACCCCTGGAAGCGATCGCCGCCATGAAAGCCGCCCTCGAAGCCTCCCTCGGCTCACGGGAGGCCGGTGATGAGCGGAGCAAGGGTGAGCGGGAGTTCGATCTGCTCGTCGACCTCCTCACCGGCACCACCGAGGCAGCCGGGTGGCACGCGCACGTCGTCATCCCCTACCGCACCGCCACCGGCGGGAACGTCGAGCTCGCGGAGGTCCCCGGGTTCGGACCGATCCTGCCGTCGACGGCCCGGGACCTGCTCGACGACGCCCTGGACCTCACCGCTGTGAACGTCGATGAGAACGGGATCCCCTTCTCGGTGAGCGACCCCGTCACCCCCGAGCCCCTCGCGGAGCACGCCCCGGTCTCCGCAGCCCGACCCGCACCGGCCGGGTTGACCGACCCGATCCAGGACGCGCTGCGGGCGATGGCCCGCAACCCCGCCCCCGCCGGATGCAGCAACCGCGGCGTCGCCGGCTACCGCGTCCCGGCCCGCGTCCAGAGGTTCCTGGAAGCCCGCGACCGCACCTGCGTCTTCCCGCACTGCACCCGACCAGCCGCAGCCACCGACAAAGACCACCGCAACCCCTGGCCCCAAGGCGCCACCCATCCTGACAACCTGCAGTGCCTGTGCCGGCACCACCACCGCGCCAAACAAGCCGCCTTCACCGTGGAAAAGCTCCCCAGCGGCGACTACCAGTGGACCAGCCGCGGCGGCTGGACCTTCACCCGACAACCCAAGGGCTACTGACGCCCCGCCACCGCACAACCCGAGCACCAAGGCCTGAGAACCCGGACAGACAGCACCACGTCCGGGACTCAGGCATGCCTAATGGGTCTGTCGCTTGCTCCCAGGCCTGTAGTGCACGAGGTCAAATTCCTCGTCGGGTGCGACCTCAGCCCTGGAGCGCTGCCGTCGGTAGGCACGCAGGGGCGCCATCAGGAAGGTGAAGGCGAGGAGGCCGATGCCGTATCCCGCGGCGTCCTTCCAGCTCTGACCGCGGATCTCCGCGATGACCCCGACGACGAGCGCGATCACGACGACCGGGAACAGCAGGTCCACGAGCAGGGACCTGGCCGCACCACGGGTCGTCACGTCCTCACTCTCTCGCGTTGAGCAAGACCGGGCTACGCAGGTTCAGCGCCGGAGGCGGTAATGGAGGTGCACGACCCCCGACGTGGACGTCCGGCTGTCGCGGACAAACAGCACCCCCTGGACGCGACTCAGGTAGTGCTACTCAGGTCCCGCCTTCGAACCTGCCGATGCTGAGAGCATGACGCACACCGTGCTCGCGCCGACCCCTCCGGCGGCGACTCTTCGCAGGGGTGGTCTGCTGTTCGCGGTCGTCGCGAGCGGCGGCCTTGTTGCGCTCGCTCTCGGGTGGTGGGGCGTGAGCCAGCTCAGTGGCTCGGCAGCCGGAGGGACGATCAAGGCCCTCAGCGGGTCCACGGCCCGTGCGTACTCGGTGCAGCTCGCGAAGGTCGAGCTTCCCGGGAGCTATGACGTCATCGAGCGGGAGCATGGAGGCAGCT
>JAODNB010000318.1 GCA_025464795.1 Frankiales bacterium | reverse complement strand
TCATGAGCGGTCCGGCGAGCGGGTGCTCGAAGGACGCCATGGTCGCCATGAACCGGGTGTACCGCTTGCGGTCACGCCAGATGGCCCACTCCGACAGCACGAAGTCGAGGTAGCTGAAGTGCGTGATGGCGAGCACGACCCCGCCCTCGAGCGGGATGTTCTCGGTTCCCGTGACGGTGCGGCGGACGTCGATGAGGCGGAGGAACAACGTGCCGAGCGCGACGATCCAGCGGTAGACGCGGTTCTTGAGGTCCTGCCGAGGCGGGACGTTGCCTGGCTGGGGCATGTGGGTCACCAGGTGCGAGCCCACGGCATGCCGCTCACGCCGTCGGGGCTCTTCTTCACAGCGAGGATCTGGTCGACACCCATGCGGCCCTCCTCGAAGACGAGGGCAGAGCCAACCATGTACAGCCGCCAGACGCGCGCGACCTCTTCGCCGACCATCTCGACGGCCTTGGCCCAGTTGGACTCGAACTCGTCGTACCAGGCCAGGATCGTCTTGACGTAGTGCTCTCGCATCATGTGGACGTCGCGCACCTCCAGGCCCGAGTCCTCGATGAGGGCGACGGTCTCGCCCACGGGACGCATGTGCATGTCGGGGGCGATGTAGGCCTCGATGAAGTCACCGCCTCCGGGACGGTCCCGGCGGGACATCTGCTGAATGAGCGCACGACCGCCGTCCCGGAGGCGGGAGGAGATGAGGTTGACGAAGGTCGGGTAGTTCTCCGCCCCGACGTGCTCGCCCATCTCGATCGAGGAGACCGAGTCGAAGCCGGTCTCGGGGACCTCGCGGTAGTCCTGGAGGCGGATCTCCACCAGGTGCGACAGGCCGCGCTCCTTGATGCGGGCGTCGATGAAGGCCTTCTGCTCCTTGGCGATGGTTACGCCGAGGACGTTCACGCCGTGCTTCTCGGCGAGGTAGAGCGACAGTGACCCCCAACCGCAGCCGATGTCGAGGTGGCGCCCGCCCGGGACCACCCCGAGCTTCTGCGCGATGAGCTCGAGCTTGTTGTCCTGGGCCTGCTCGAGGGTGTCCTCGGGCGTCCGGTAGTAGGCGCAGGAGTACGCCATGTTCGGGTCGAGGATCAGCTGGTAGAAGTCGTTCGACAGGTCGTAGTGGTGGCTGATCGCGGCCCGGTCGCGCAGCAACGAGTGCAGCTTGCCCTGCAGCCGCGCCTGCGAGACGGGAGGCTTCGGCGGCAAGCCGATGACGCCGTAGCGCAGGGCGGTCTTGACCACTGGCAGGACCGGGGGACGGCCGGCCTCGAGGCCCTTCGCCCGTACCGTCGCCCAGATGCGGCGGAAGCCCTCGAACAGGTCGCCCTCGACGTCGATCTCGCCGGTGACGTAGGCCTGCGCGAGTCCCAGCTCACCCGGGTTGTAGGCGAGCCGGCGCAGCGCCTTGCGTGACGTCAGCACCACGACGGGCGCGTCAGCCGGACCGTGCTCGCTGCCGTCCCAGGCCCGGAGCCGAACAGGCAGCTCACCGCCGAACAGCGGCTCGACGAGAGCAGCGAGAGCGGGAGCAGCGCCCTTGCCCGCAGCGGGAGTCGTCTTGAGCAGCACGTCAGACCTCCTGTGCAGCGAGCGGGGTGGCGGGCTTCTCGAAGACGAACTGGTAGACGTCGAGGTAGCCCGAGCTGAAGCCGGCCTCGGAGTAGGCCAGGTACAGCGACCACATCTTGCGGAACGTCTCGTCGAACCCGATCTGCTCGACCTGGTCCGCGCGTCCCTCGAACTGCTGGCGCCAGAGCCGAAGGGTCTCGGCGTAGTGCTGACCGAACGCGAAGCGGTCCGTGATGCGCAGCGACGTGTGCTGGAACACCGCCTGCTCGATCGCGGCCACGGACGGGATGAGGCCACCCGGGAAGATGTACTTGTGGATCCAGGTGAAGGTGTCGCGTGAGGCGAGCATCCGGTCGTGCGGCATCGTGATCGCCTGCAGCCCGATCTTGCCGCCGGGCTTGAGGTGCCGGTCCAGGGTGGCGAAGTACTCGGGCCAGTAGCGGTACCCGACGGCCTCGATCATCTCGACGGACACGACGGCGTCGAACTTGCCCTGCACGTCGCGGTAGTCGCACAGCTCGATGGTCACGAGGTCCTCGAGGCCGGCAAGGCGCACGCGCTCGATCGCGAGGATGCGCTGCTCCTCCGACAGGGTGACGGACAGGACGCGGGCGCCACGAGCGGCGGCGCGCAGCGAGAGCTCGCCCCAGCCGGTGCCGATCTCCAGGACCGTGCTGCCCTTGGTGACGCCGGCCCCGTCGAGGAGGCGGTCGATCTTGCGGTGCTGCGCGCCTTCGAGCTGGTCCCACGTGGCGGTCGGGCGCAATGACTCCTGGCCCGGGAAGATCGCCGAGGAGTAGGTCAGCGTCGAGTCGAGGAACAGCGTGAACAGCTCGTTCGACAGGTCGTAGTGCCGCTCGATGTTCCTCTTCTGGTTGCTCTTGGCCTGGCTGTCGCTGGACGGGTGCTTGAGCAGCACGAGGTCGCGCATCCGCTGCAGGGACGGCGGGATCAGCTCGCCGACGCGGGCGGCGAAGACGGTCAGGACGCCGGCAAGGTCGTCGGTCTCCCAGTCGCCGGCCATGAACGCCTCGCCGAAGCCGACCAGGCCGGAGTCTCCGATACGCAGGTAGAACGCCTCGGGACGACGGAGCTTCAGCACCGGCCCCTCGAGGCCACCCGCGCCGAGGACGCGGCCGTCCGGGAGCAGCACGTGCAGCGGGAGCTTGCGCACGACCCGCTCGAACAGCCGCTGGGCGACGCGCGCCCGCACCGTCGAGGTCGGGACCTGAGCGATGTCCGGCCACATCTCGGAGTCGAGGTGCGAGAGGGCGCGGACGGCCTCGCGACGACCGGTGTCCAGAACGCTCATGAGGTGGTCTCCATCTGACGGGGGCGGGGTACGACGGGGAGCTTGCGGAGGTAGAGCTTGATGCCCTGGACGCGGATCCGGAGCGAGACGAAGCGGGTGGAGACGGGATGGCGCAGGGCCGTCCTGACGACCGACCCGGTGGTCACCGGAAGCCGCGATCCGCGGACGGTCGCGACGAAGGGCTTCTGGTCGTCGCGGAAGTACGTCAGGTCGATGCGCAGGTCGTCTCCGGGAACGGGGAGCCGCATCTCGTACCTGCCCTCGACGGTGTTGAAGGGCGAGACGTAGAAGACCTTCTCCGTCGAGGCGCGCATCTCGTCGTCGACGCGGAGCACGTACGGGTGCCGACCGCCGTAGGTGTTGTGCACCTCGGCGATGACGGCGACCACCTCATCCGAGGTGGAGAAGCACCAGTGCACGGAGATCGGGTTGAAGACGTGCCCGAAGCTGCGCGCGTTCGAGAGCATCAGCACCCGGTCGGCAGTGAGCCCCTCCTCGGCGAGCAGCGCATCGACGTTGGCGCGGATCGACGAAGACGACCCGACGTGGTCGGACGCCCGGAACTGCGCGAGCGGGCCGTAGGAGGGAAGGTCGTCGAGGTCGACGAGCCACCAGTAGCTGTTGTAGGTGAAGGCGTTCCTCAGCGGCGTCTGACGGACGTGCTGGATCGTCGTCTCGTAGAGCGCCGGCGTCACCATGAGGCACCGAGGGACTTCGCGGCCTCGACGCCGGAGCGCGCGCCGTCCTCGTGGAAGCCCCAGCCGTGATAGGCGCCGGCGAAGGCGATGACGCCGTCGTTCAGCGTCGGAAGCAGCTTCTGCGCCGCGACGCTCTCGGGCGTGTACGCCGGGTGCTCGTACTCCATCCGGTCGACGACGGTGGCGGGATCGATCCGGTCGACGCCGTTGAGGGTCACGATGTAGGTGTCCGGGGCTTCGAGGAGCTGCAACCGGTTCATGTCGTAGGACACCAGGACGGTCGAGGCGTCGGAGGCGCAGCTGTCCATGACGTAGTTCCACGAGGCGTGGGCTCGGGGCGCGGTCGGCAGCAGCGAGGTGTCGGTGTGCAGGACCGTCGGGTTGGCGATGTAGGTGATCGCGCCGAGGACGTCCGCCTCGACCGACGTCGGCTCGGCCAGCATCGACAGCGCCTGGTGCGGGTGCGTGGCGATGACGACCGCGTCGAAGACCTGGGCCTCGCCGTCGGCGATCACCTCGACGCCCTTCGCGACTCGGCGGACCGAGGTGACCGCCGCGGACGTCTGCACCGCACTGATCTCCTTGGCGACCTTCTCGACGTAGGAGCGGGAGCCGCCCACGACCGTGCGCCACTGCGGGGAGCCGGTGACGGCCAGCATGCCGTGGTGCTGCAGGAACGCGAACAGGTAGCGGGCGGGGTACTGACCGGC
>JAODNB010000311.1 GCA_025464795.1 Frankiales bacterium | reverse complement strand
TCGACTCCCTCGACCTGGACCCCACGCGGGTGCACCCCATGGCGGCGGCGCCCGGCGACCCTGAGGCTGGGGCGGCCGCGTACGCCACCGCCGTCGAGGGCGCATCGCTCGACGTGCTCATCCTCGGCATGGGGCCCGAGGGGCACACCGCGTCGATCTTCCCCTTCTCCCCTGCGGCAGCTGACGATCGGGCCGCGGTCGCCGTCCACGACTGCCCCAAGCCGCCGCCGACCCGGATCTCGCTGGGCTTCCGGACGATCCAGTCCGCCCGCGCTGTGTGGGTGCTCGCGACCGGCGCCGAGAAGGCCGCCGCGCTGGCCCGGGCCTACGCCGGCGCGTCCCAGGACGAGATCCCCGTCGCCGGCGCACGCGGCACCGAGCAGACCCTGTGGATCCTGGACGCTGCCGCCGCCTCCCAGCTCCCGCTGTAGGCAGTTGCGGACATCGGAAGTCCTGACGGCCCTCATGCCGTACAGGTCTCCGAGGTCGCCGCTGGCCCCGCGCTCTTCAGCCGCTAGCGCCCGGCGACCGATCGGCCGGCCGGGCGGGCGGGCTACTTGCCGCGGAGCTTGGCGAGGGCCTCGGCGAGGATGGCCTCGCCGTCCTCCTGGTTGCGGCGCTCACGGACGTAGGCGAGGTGGGTCTTGTACGGCTCGGTCTTGTGCGGCGCGGGCGGCGCGTCCTTGTCGCGGCCGGCGGGGAAGCCGCAGCGCGGGCAGTCCCAGGTGTCCGGGACGGCCGCCTCCTCGGCGAAGGACGGCCGCGTCTCGTGCTTGTTCGCGCACCAGAACGAGATCCGCCGGCGGGGAGCTGCTTCGCCGCGCTCGGCCTCGCCCATGGGACCGGCGCCGACGCGACTGCCTCGGATTGCGTTTCCGCCTGCCACCGCTGACTCCTGAACCTCGAAAGACTGACGGGCGCAGTCTACGTCAGCTGGTCTGCTTCAGCAGCAGTCCGATGGCCACCACGGAGGTGAACCAGACCAGCCCGCAGATGATCGTGAGGCGGTCGAGGTTCTTCTCGACGACGGCGCTGCCGCCGAGCGAGGACGACACGCCGCCACCGAACATGTTCGACAGGCCGCCACCCTTGCCCTTGTGCAGCAGGACGAGCACGACCATGCCCAGGCTGGCGAAGACCAAGATGATGCTGAGGAACGTGACCATCAGACGAGAATACGCTCTTCCGGGAAGTGGCAGGCGACCTCGTGACCGGGCTGGAGCTCCACCAGCGGCGGCTCCACCTGCTTGCAGATCGCCTGGGCCTTCCAGCAGCGGGTGTGGAAGCGGCAGGCTGGCGGCGGGTTGAGCGGAGAGGGCACGTCGCCGGTCAGCAGGATCCGCTCGCGCTTGGCCTCCTTGATCGGGTCGGGTACGGGAACCGCCGACAGCAGGGCGTGCGTGTACGGGTGCATCGGGTGCTCGTACAGCGAGATCCGGTCCCCGATCTCCACGATCTTGCCGAGGTACATGACGGCGACCCGGTCGGAGATGTGTCGCACCACGGACAGGTCGTGGGCGATGAAGACGTACGTCAGGTCGAACTCGGTCTGCAGGTCGTCGAGCAGGTTGATGACCTGCGCCTGGATCGACACGTCGAGGGCAGACACGGGCTCGTCGCAGACGATCAGCTTCGGGCGCAGCGCGAGCGCCCGCGCGATGCCGACGCGCTGGCGCTGGCCGCCGGAGAACTCGTGCGGGTAGCGGTTGTAGTGCTCCGGGTTCAGCCCCACGAGGGCGAGCAGGTCCTGCACCGACTTCTTGACGCCGTTGTCGGTCTGGACGTTCTGCAGCCGGAACGGCGCGCCGACGATCGTGCCGATGGTGTGGCGCGGGTTCAGCGAGCTGTAGGGGTCCTGGAAGATGATCTGGATGTCCTTGCGGAGCGGACGCATCTGGGCCCGGGACAGGTGCGTGATGTCCTTGCCCTCGAAGGTGATCCGCCCGCCGGTGGGCTCGAGCAGCCGGGTGAGCAGCCGACCCATCGTGGACTTGCCGCAGCCGGTCTCACCGACGACGCCGAGGGTCTCGCCCTTCTTGACCCCGAAGCTGAGGCCGTCGACGGCCTTCACGGCACCGACCTGCTTCTGGAAGATGATGCCGCGGGTCACGGGGAAGTACGTCTGCAGGCCGCGGACGGACAGCAGGGCCTCGCCGCCGGCCGGGGCGGGGGCGGTCGCGTCGGATGCAGTGGCGGTCATGCGGAGGGCTCCATCGTGGAGGAGGACGTCGAGGAGGGGAAGGTGCTCACAGGGTCGGCTTGACCTGCTGGATGAAGATGTCCGTGCGCTCCTTGTTCGACAGGTGGCAGCGCACGAGGTGCCCCTTCCCAGCGTCGACGAGCGGCGGGACCTCGGTGGAGCCCTTGCCGCCCGTGAGCGGCTCGTAGGGGCACCGGGGGTGGAACGCGCAGCCGTTGGGGATGTTGATCAGGCTGGGCGGCGATCCCGCGATCGGCTTGAGGCGGTCGGTACGGACCCGGTCCAGGCGCGTCACCGACGACAGCAGGCCCCACGTGTACGGGTGCTGCGGCTCGTAGAACACCTCGTTGACGCTGCCGTACTCGACGCACTTCC
>JAODNB010000301.1 GCA_025464795.1 Frankiales bacterium | reverse complement strand
GGGGTCGAGCGGGTCGGCGACCTTGGGCACGTAGTGGGCGTTGGCCTGGATCTTCTTCATCAGGTCGGCAGCCTCGGGGTGCAGGACCTGGTTGGCCTTGCACTGCAGGTCACCGTCCTGGATCTTCCTGTACGCCCACGACTGGCCGCTGTTCGGGCCGGCCACCATCGCCTCGTGCAGGCGCTCCTTCGCCCAGCTCACCGCGAAGCCGTCGTTGCGGATCCCACCCGGGTAGAGCGTCGTCGCTGTGGCGTCGATGACCGACAGCGGGGAGATCGCGGCGAGGGACGGCGGGTGCAGCTGGGCGGTGAACAGCTGGCTGATGCCGCCGTACGAGATGCCCATCATCCCGACCTTGTGGTTCTTGACCCAGGACTGCCGGGCGACGGTCTCCACGATGTCGTAGCCGTCCAGGCTCTGCAGGGGCTCGAAGAAGTCGAAGGCTCCGCTCGAGCACCCCGTGCCGCGCATGCTGATGTCGACGACGGCGAAGCCCATGAGGTTGGCGAGGACCGCGATGCCGCTCGTGGGGCCGTCCGGGTTGGCGTAGCCGTAGCCGGAGTACTCCACCAGGGTCGGGTAGGGAGGTGAGTACCGCGGCAGGCCACCTGGGAGGTTGAGCTCCGGAAGCCCCTGTCCCGCAGGGCTGTTCGGGGGCCACACCTTGTACGCGAGCTGCGTTCCGTCGCGCGTCGTCAGGTAGCCGTAGCCGTCCGCCGGCATCCGCTGCTTGTAGATGTCGGGGTTCCACTGCGCCGGTGCCTCGCTGTGCACCGTGACCGCTGCGGACAGGGTGCCCTTCACCGAGACCCGGTAGCCCGCGCCCGGGTTGACGTCGCGGAACAAGGTGCCGCCGAGGGAGTTGACCGTCTGGGTCTTGACCGTGTGCTTCCCGCTGTCGAGGAGGGCCACTCGAGCCCCCGCCGGCAGGCCGGTGGCATAGACCTGCCGAGCGCTCCCCTTGACGACGAGCGGCGCCGCTGCGGAGCTGCTCACCGCTGAGATCCCCCCTGCGAGGAGGGCCGCAACGACTCCGAGCCGGAACGTCCTGACAGGCACGCGCACGAGAGCTCCTCAACGGTCGGCTACGCATGTGTTTCGACGCAGCGACCCGAAGTCCTGCTCAGTTGACCTGGCGCTCGAAGCCCTTCCAGTACTCCTCACGGAGCTTGAACTTCTGGATCTTGCCGGTCGCCGTGCGCGGGATGGCGTCGCGGAACTCCACAGAGGTGGGTGACTTGTACCCGGCCAACCGGCTCTTGCAGTGAGCGATCAGCTCGGCTTCCGTGACAGTCGCTGCCGCCTCGCCGCTCAGGACGACGAGCGCCTTGATGGTCTCGCCCCACTTCTCGCTGGGCACGCCGATGACCGCGACCTCCGCGACGGCAGGGTGGCTGAACAGGGCGTCCTCCACCTCGATGCTGCTCACGTTCTCACCGCCGGTGATGATGACGTCCTTGCGCCGGTCGGAGATCGTGACGTAGCCCTCGTCGTCGACCAGGCCGCCGTCACCGGTGTGGAACCAGCCGCCCTCGAGCGCGTCCGCCGTCGCGTCCGGCTGCTCCCAATACCCCTCGAGGACCACGTTGGACCGCGCGAGCACCTCGCCCTGGTCGGAGATGGCCACCTTCACGCCGATCGCCGGGATACCGGCACGGGCCAGCCGCGGAGCCGCCTCGGTCATGGGCAGCGCGTCCTCCTCCGCGCGGCGGCGGTTGATCGTCAGCAGCGGCGAGGTCTCGGTCAGGCCGTAGATCTGGAGGAACTCCCAACCGAGCTCCTCCTCGATGCGGGCGATGGTCCGGGACGGAGGCGGCGCTCCTGCGCAGATCACACGGACGCGCTCGCGGCCTGGGATCTCACCCTCCCAGGTCTGGGCGGCCTCGAGGATCGACGCGACGACCGCGGGGGCCGCGCACATGACCGTGACGCCGTACTTCTCGACGCGACGCAGGATCTCAGCGCCATCGACCTTGCGCAGCACCACGTGGGGCGCGCCCATGCCCGTCATCCCGAACGGCATCCCCCAGCCGTTGGCGTGGAACATCGGCAGCGTGTGGAGGTAGACGTCCCGGTCCGTCACGCCGGCGTGCAGCGCGAAGGTGACAGCGTTGACCCAGATGTTGCGGTGCGTGATCTGCACGCCCTTCGGTCGGGCCGTCGTCCCGCTGGTGTAGTTGATGGTCGCCGTCGCGTCCTCGTCCGGCTCCCACGGCTCTGGGTCGGTGTCGAAGCGCAGCATCGCCTCGTACTCAGGTCCCAGGACGATCGTGTGCTTGGCGTTCGAGCCCTCGACGAGGTGCGCGACCTCCGGGTCGACGAGCACCACCGAGGACCCCGAGTGCTCGAGGATGTAGCTGACCTCTGCCTGGGACAGCCGGAAGTTGATGGGGACGTAGATGCGGCCGTACGAGCAGACGCCGTAGAAGCCCTCGAGCATCCGGGCGCTGTTCTGGCTCAGGATCGCGACTCGCTCCCCCTGCCCGACCCCCAGCTCGTCGAGGCCCGCAGCCAAGGCGCGGGAGCGTCTCGCGAACTCGCCGTAGGTGACCGAGCCGAGGCCGCCGTGCTGCGCCTCCCCCGGCTCGTCGACGACGCCGATGCGGCTGCCGTAGGCGAGCTCGGCGCGGTCCAGGAAGTCGGCGGTGGTGAACGGAACCTTCATGCGCGCACGATACGACCAGAAAGGCCCTATCGGTTGAGCAGGGACTCCACCCAGAACGGTGCCGACAGGGCGGTGTCCACGAGCGCCGCCGAGGCGGAGGACCCCGACGGTCCGTAGGCCGGGCGCTGGAGTGCCTCCACGAGGTCCGAGACCCGCTGTCGGCGGCCTCTTCGCGTCCGCGCACCGCACACCCAGGCGACCAGCGGTTCGACCTGGTCAGCAGTGAGCGCGTCCCAGCGCGCCCGCGCCTTCGACGACGCGTCGACGGCCGCCATCAAGGCATCGAGCGTCGCGTCGTCGTTGCGCACGATCAAACGGTACTCATCCAGGCGCGAGCACGTAGGCGACCGGCTTCAGCTTCCCGAGGATGAGGAACAGCCCCCACTGCAGGCTGCTGTCCGCGGCATCCACGACTGAGCTCCCGAACCGCTCGACCAGCGCCGAGCGCTGGCGGCGCAGCCGGGCCAGCCGGAGCAGGGACTGCGACACCGGCTTGGTGCGCTCCTCGTCGTACTCACGCCACTCCGTCCCCAGGACCTCCTTGCGCTCGACGACGAGCCCCGCCGAAGCGAAGGCCGACTCCAGCTGCGCCTCATCGACCTGGCGGAGGTCCGCGCTGTCGCGCAGCGACGCGTACTCGTCGGCGGTCAGCGCATCGGTCGCCACCACGGTGTAGACGAGCGCGCGACCCCCAGGCGCCAGCACTCTCGCTACTTCCCGGACGGCCGCGGGGACGTCGACGACGACCTGGAGGACGTCCCGGCACCACACGACGTCGACGGAACCGTCCGGCACCGGCAGCTCCTCGGCGACACCCGCGAGCACCTCGATCGGAAGACTGCCGACGGCCGCGGCAGCCCGGTCCAGGTGCCACTGCACCGGGTCGATCCCGACGGCGGAGCAGCCGTTCCGCTGCACGATCCGGACCAGGTGCGCCGCGTCGCGACACCCGATGTCGAGCACCCGCGAGTTCGGCGTCACCAAGGTGTCCACGACCTCGTGCAACCAGTCCGGTCCGCGAGGCTCCAGGCTGACGTCGAGCACGTCCCAGAGCTCGTGGAAGACTGGGTTGTAGAACTCCTCGGGCCGCACTGCCCACACGCTAGTTCCTTAGTCTGGACGCATGGGGATCGATCCGGAGCGGCTGCGCATCGCGCTGGACGTCGTGCGCGAGCTGGACGAGCTCGACCCGGAGCACCCGGACTCGGTGGCCATGCGCCGGGCCACCGCGCACCTCTACAAGAGCGTGAAGATCCGCCGTCGCAGCGAGCGTCAGGCGCGGGTGACCGCCGAGGACGAGGCGGTGACCAACCTGACGGCGACCGGCGCCAAGGACCGCATCGACGACGAGACGCGTGGCGTCCTGCTCGAGGCCACGGCCGAGACCGCCGTCGTCGGGACGCTGCACCGCGCCCGGTCCTGCTACATCTGCAAGAACCGCTACGTCGAGGTCGACGCGTTCTACCACCAGCTGTGTCCGCGCTGTGCCGAGGAGAACCGCAGCAAGCGGGACAACCGCGTCGACCTCGAAGGGCGGCGTGCCCTGCTGACCGGCGGCCGCGCGAAGATCGGGATGTACATCGCCCTGCGGCTCCTCAGGGACGGTGCGCACCTGACGATCACGACCCGCTTCCCGCACGACGCGGTGCGCCGCTTCACCGCGATGCCGGACAGCAGCGAGTGGCTGCATCGCCTGCGGGTCGTGGGGATCGACCTGCGCGACCCGCACCAGGTGATGGACCTCGCGGACACCGTCGCGGCGCAAGGCCCGCTCGACGTGCTCATCAACAACGCCGCGCAGACCGTGCGCCGCAGCGCAGCGTCCTACGCACAGCTGGCTGCCGCAGAGCACGCTGCCGAGGCGATCGAGACGGCAGTGCAGATCGTGGACCTGCGCTCCCCCAACGCAGAGATCGAGGGCGCGATCGGCAGGAAGATGACGCCGGAGGCCGTGACGGCACTGGCACTCACCAGCGGCTCGGCGTCCCTCGCCCGGGTCGAGCAGGGCATCGCGATCGACGCCGGTGGGCTGGTGCCCGACCTGGCCCCGGTCAACAGCTGGTCGCAGAAGGTCGATGAGGTGGATCCGGTGGAGCTGCTGGAGGTGCAGCTCTGCAACAGCGTCGCGCCCTTCATCCTCATCAGTCGGTTGCGTCCTGCCCTCGCTGCGTCGAGCTCCCGCCGGAAGTACGTCGTGAACGTCTCCGCGATGGAGGGACAGTTCAGCCGTCGCTACAAGGGCGCCGGCCACCCGCACACCAACATGGCTAAGGCCGCGCTCAACATGCTGACGCGGACGAGCGCGCAGGAGATGCTCGAGCAGGACGGCATCCTCATGACCGCCGTCGACACCGGCTGGATCACGGACGAGCGACCGCACCCCACCAAGTCCCGCCTGCACGAGGAGGGGTTCCACGCGCCGCTGGACCTCGTCGACGGAGCGGCTCGTGTCTACGACCCCATCGTGCAGGGCGAGCTGGGCAACGACCTCTACGGGTGCTTCCTGAAGGACTTCAAGCCCTCTCCCTGGTAGCTGTTGGCTCGAAGTGCAGCCAGTGGCCCTCCGTGACGATCTCGACGGACCCGTCGACGACCTTCACCGCGGTCTGCTCGTCGAGTGCGTACGTCGGCGCCGCGATCTTGGACGCCCAGAGCTCGGCGTTGGCCGGCGACACGTCACCGTGGTTCGGGTTGTCGAGGTGCACGATCAGGGAGAAGTCGACCAGGCCGATGCCCTCGGCAGTGATCAGGCTCATGCGCAGGTTCTCGTCGAAGACGACCTCCTCAGCGGAGATCTGCGTGCTGCCTCTCGCCGTCCGGGGCTCGGTGTAGGTCTCGGCGATGAGAGTCGTCACCGCCATGGCCCCGGCGCTCGCGCCGACGTAGACCAG
>JAODNB010000242.1 GCA_025464795.1 Frankiales bacterium | reverse complement strand
GCACGCCGCAGGCCGAACCGATGCCGATGACGTGCGCCAGGCCCACCTTGGCGCCTGCGATCTGGCGGTCGCCGGCCTCACCACGGAGGTGGTGGCAGACCTCCCAGATGTTCGCGATGCCGGTGGCGGCGATCGGGTGCCCCTTGGACTGCAGGCCCCCGGAGACGTTGACTGGGGTGCTCCCGGTGCGGAAGGGGGCGCCGCTCTCGAAGAAGTCGACTGCCTCGCCCTCCTTGCAGAGCATCAGGTTGTCGTAGTGGACGAGCTCCGCGGTGGCGAAGCAGTCGTGCAGCTCGACGAGGTCGAGGTCCCCCGGGCCCACGCCAGCCATGGCGTAGGCCTGAGTCGCCGCGTTCCGCGTGAGCGTGTTGACGTTGGGCAGCACCCGACAGCCCGGGTCGTACGGGTCGCTGGTCAGGACCGACGCCGAGATCTTCACGGCGCGCCGGCGCTGGTCCGGGTCGAGGGTCTTCAGCTTCGCGTCGCTGACGAGCACGGCAGCAGCCGCACCGTCGCAGTTCGCGGAGCACATCGGCCGGGTGTTCGGGTAGGCGATCATGATGTCGTTCATGATCATCTCGAGCGGCATGGCCTTGTTGTAGGCAGCCAGCGGGTTCAGGGTGCTGTGCCCGTGGTTCTTCTCGCTGATGCGCGCGAAGAGCTCGAAGCTCGCGCCACCGTACTTGTGCGCGTACTCCATGCCGACCTGCGCGAAGGTGCCCGGCATGCCCTGCGTCCCGATGCGGCCGTCGAGGTCCATGATCGCGCCGACCGGGCCCTGGGCCTCCCAGGCGTCGCCGGCCTTGCGCGGCGGCTTCCCGCCGAGCAGACCCGCGCCCGAGAGCTTCTCGACCCCCACGGCCATGCCCATGTCGGTCTCACCGGCCTTGATGGCCATCATGACCGTGCGCATCGCCGTTGCACCGGTGGCACACGCGTTGGCGACGTTGAACACCGGGATGCCGGTCTGGCCGATCTGCTTCTGCAGCAGCTGCCCGAGGTCACCGCCGCCCATCAGGTTGCCGGCTGCGAGGACGCCGATGTCGGCCATCGTCACGCCGGCGTCCTTGAGGGCACCGAGAGCAGCCTCCGCGGCGAGCTCCACCCGGTCCTTGTCGGGGCGCTTGCCGAACTTGGTCATCGTGATCCCGAGGATCCACACGTCACCACTGGCCATCTGCGTCTCCTACTGAACCGGGGCGAAGCCGAAGCCGATGGCCTCGGTGCCCGCGCTGTCGGATCCCAACGAGCTCGTCGTCAGGCGGACCTTCATGCCGAGGCTGATGTGCTCGGGATCTGCTGGGGTGTCGACGATGTTGCCGGCCACCCGGGTGCCTCCCAGGTCGACGATCGCGGCGACGTAGGGCACCTCGACCCCCGGCATGGCGAAGGCGACGATCGTGAAGGAGACGACCTCCCCCTCGGTCGGCAGGTCGACCGTGCGGAACTCCTGCGCGAAGCACTTGGCGCACGCCACGCGGTGGTCCAGGAAGTGCTCACCGCAGCTCGTGCACTCGCTGGCCACGAGGCGCGGCGTCGGGTCAAGAGCCAGGTAGTCCACCAGCGGGATGCGTGCAGCCACCGAATTGGTCATAGGTTTATCCTACACCTGTAGGGCATGATCGGCTCCATGAGAACCGTCACCGCTTACGCCACCCCTGCGGCCAAGGCCCCGTTCGAGAAGACGACGATCGAGCGGCGGGACGTGGGGCCGAACGACGTCCTCATCGACATCCGCTACGCCGGCATCTGCCACTCCGACATCCACACCGCGCGGGCAGAGTGGGGGCCGGCGACCTTCCCGCTCGTGCCCGGGCACGAGATCGCGGGTGTCGTCACCGAGATCGGCCCCGCCGTCACCCGGCATGCGGTGGGAGATCGGGTGGGGGTCGGCTGCCTCGTCGACTCGTGCAGGGACTGCGAGCACTGCCAGGCTGACCTGGAGCAGTACTGCCTCAAGGGTGGCACCGGCACCTACAACTCCGTCGGCAAGGACGGCCGAACCACGCAGGGCGGCTACAGCACGCAGATCGTCGTGGACGAGGCCTTCGTGCTCCGGATCCCGGACGACCTGTCGCTCGACGTGGCCGCCCCCCTGCTGTGCGCCGGGATCACGATGTACTCCCCGCTTCGGCACTGGAAGGCAGGTCCCGGCAAGCGGGTGGCCGTCGTCGGCATGGGCGGCCTGGGACACCTCGGCGTGAAGATCGCGCACGCGCTCGGTGCGGAGGTGACGGTCCTGTCCCAGTCGCTGTCGAAGCAGGAGGACGGGCTGGCGTTCGGCGCAGACCACTACTTCGCGACGAGCGACAGCGTGACGTTCAAGCAGCTGCGCAACCACTTCGACCTGATCCTCAACACCGTGTCCGCCACCCTGCCGATGGCGCGGTTCCTCGGCATGCTGCGGCTCAACGGGACCATGGTGAACGTCGGCGCTCCGCCGGAGCCGCTCGAGGTGCCCGCCTTCGCCCTGATGTCGATGCGGCGCAGCTGGGCGGGTTCGGGCATCGGCGGCATCGCGGAGACCCAGGAGATGCTGGACTTCTGCGCCGAGCACGGGATCGGCGCCGAGATCGAGACCATCAGCGGCGAGCAGATCGACGACGCGTGGGACCGCGTCGTGAGCAGCGACGTGCGCTACCGCTTCGTGATCGACACCGCGACGTTCTAGTCGCTGGCGGGCAGCGGCTTGGCCGTCTTGAGGTCCAGAGCCTCGCCGTCGAGCGTCAGCGTGCCGGTGCCCGGCTTCGTGACGAGCAGCTCCACCGCACCCGCCTCGTTGGTGTAGCGCTTCCCCAGCTGCGTCCCACCGGTGAGGCCGTCCGCCGCCGTGAGGCCCTCCGCCGCCGTCGCGCTGAGCTCGAGCATCGGGTGGCCACCGCAGCTGAGGTCGACGTCCCCGTCGACCGCACGCACCACGATCACCTCGGTCGCGTCGACCTGGCTGCGCAGCCGCGCACCGTTCTTCAGCTCCATGTCCAGCCTCTCTGATCGTCGTCCAGCCGACTCTAGGCCCCTTCAGGAAATCAGGGGGCCAAACAGATAGATGATCCCACTGTATCGCCGTAGGGTGCCGAGTATGCAGCTTCGCGACCTCATCAACCCAGCGCACACGGCCATCGTCCTGTCCGAGATGCAGAGAGCGATCTGCGGCGACCTCGCCGTTGGACCGACCTCCTTCCTCGCGGACGCCGTCAAGGAGGCCGGGGTGGTCCCCCGGCTGCGCCGGCTGATGGACGGCGGACACGAGGTGGGCGTGCGCACCGTCCACGCCACCTTGCAGTTCAACGCCAACAGGGCAGGTACGAAGATCAACTCGCCGATGATGGCGCTCACCATGAAGGACCCCGACTACCTGGTCATCGGTTCGGACCAAGCCGAGGTGCTGCCCGAGCTGGCGCCGTCCTTCGAGGACGTGGTGCACCGCCGCATCCACGGCATGTCGGCCTTCAACGGCACCGAGCTCGACGCGATCCTGCGCAGCATGGACATCAAGACGATCCTCATCGGCGGCATCTCGCTGAACGAGGCGATCATCGGGATGGCCATCGAAGCCGTCAACATCGGCTACAGCATCTGCATCATCCGAGACGGCTCGGTCGGCATCCCGGCGTCCTTCGGCGAGGACATGCTCAAGCACTGCTTCGCACCGCTCGGCAAGATCCTCACCGTCGACGAGATCCTGCAGACGTGGGGCGTCTCGGCGTGAGCCGCTTCGACGGCCGGGTGGTCCTCGTCACGGGAGCCGGCCGCGGCATGGGACGGGTCATCGCCCAGTCGTTCGCAGAAGAAGGCGCGACGGTCGTCATCGCCGCCCGTACCCCGTCGTACGGCGAGCAGGCTGTCGAGGAGCTGACAGCAGCGGGCCACCGGGCGTCGCTGGTGCGCGGCGACCTCAGTGACCGCGCCGACGTGGCCCGGATGTTCGAGGAGGCGGTGGCGCAGCACGGCAAGCTCGACGTCGTCGTGCACTGCGCCTCGGACAACGCACAGGGGCCGATCACGCAGATGGACGACGACGCCCTGGACCACCTGCTGCGCAGCAACGTGCACTCGCTGCACTGGATCGCCAAGGCCGCCGTGCCCCACCTCAGTGCCTCCGAGCACCGCGGTCGCCTCGTCTTCATCTCTTCCGCCGGCGCCAACCGCGTGTTCACCCCCGGGCTCATCGCCTACATGTCCACGAAGGCCTACATGGAGGCGTTCGCCCGCGGCTTGGCTGTCGAAGTCGGGCCCCAGGGCGTGCTCGTGAACGTCGTCGCGCCTGGCATGATCGCGACCGACCGGATGCTCGGGCACCTGCAGCCCGCGATGGTCGCCGCCGTCTCGAGCAGCTACGCCGTGCCCCGAGCCGGTCAACCGCACGAGATCGCCGCCGGGGTGATGTACCTCGCCTCGTCCGAGGCTTCCTACGTGACCGGGTCGGTGCTGCTCATCGACGGCGGAGCGAGCATGGCGCCCTTCCCGGCGCGCGCGCTGCTGGGCGACTGATGCCGGCCTGGGTCGAGCTCGCGGGCGCCTCCAACGTCCGCGACGTCGGCGGGCTCCGCGCCGGCGATCGCGTGGTGCGCTCGGGTGTGCTGCTGCGGAGTGACCACCTGGACGACGCGACCACCGACGACATCGCCTTGCTCGCAGGCGATCTCGGCCTGCGCGGAGTCATCGACCTCCGCGTCGGATCAGAGGACCCGAAGCCCCCGTCCTGGGATCCCCATGGCGTCGAGCTGCTGGCCCTTCCCCTGTTCGACCTCTCGGGGACGACGGACCGGTCCGCGTTCCGGGGGGACCAGGCGCAGTCCTACGCCGCCATGCTGGAGCTGGCGAGCGCCTCGCTGGTCGCCATCCTCGGGTTCGTTGCACAGCTTGACGGTCCGGTCGTCATCCACTGCGCGGCCGGCAAGGACCGTACCGGCATCACCGTTGCCGTTCTGCTCGCTCTCGCAGGCGTCGACGAGGCCGACATCGTGGCCGACTACCTCGCCACCGACGAGCGCCTCCACCTGGTCCGGGCGCAGCTCGCGAAGAAGCCTGCGTACGACAGCATGGCGACCAACCCGTTGCTCGCCGAGGCGATGACGGCGGAGCCGATCGAGCGGGTCCTGCAGGTGCTCCGGGACCACCCCGGCGGAGCCGAGGGCTACGTCCTCGCGCACGGCGCGACTCCCGCGCAGGTCGAGCGCTGGCGCCAGCGGGTGCTCAGCGCGTGACCCCGTTGACCGTGGACGCGCTGATCGGCACAGCCACCTCTGCGACGGGTCTGGACGACCTGGGCGACCTCCCCTTCCTGGAACCGCTCACCGTTCTGGTGGAGGCGCTCGAGCGGGAAGCCCAGCTCGACGAGTCCCGCCGTACCCAGGTCAGCGGCACCCTCGTGGGGCTGCTCGTGAAGCGGCTCCAGCTGGTGCGTGACAGGGCACTGCACCCGCAGATCGCGGAGGAGGTCGTGAAGGCGCCGATCATCGTCGTCGGCGCACCGCGAACCGGCTCGACCCACCTGCACGCACTGCTCGGCCAGGACCCGGCCAACCGCGTCCCGCTGTTCTGGGAGCAGAACCTGCCGTCCCCTCCTCCGGAGCGCGCGACCTACGACACCGACCCCCGCATCGCGCAGATCGAGGCCGCGGTCGCCCAGATGCCGGCCGACCTCCTCAAGCGGCACCCGGTCGCCGCCAACCGCCCGGAGCAGTGCAACCTGCTCCTGGACTGGAGCTTCATCAACTTCGCGCTGCTGGCGTCCTACGACATCCCGAGCTACCGCGACTGGCTGTTCGCTGCGGACCACTCCCCAGCGTACGACTCCCACCGTCGGATGCTCCAGCACCTGCAGTGGCGTGCACCGGGGCAGTGGGTCCTGAAGTACCCCAAGCACCTGCTGGCGCTCGACACCCTGCTCCAGACCTACCCGGACGCCCGGCTGGTCTGGACCCACCGCGACCCGGCCGTCGTCCTGCCGTCCGTGGCGAGCCTGACCGGCTACATGCGGTCGCCGACGCCGGGGTACGACCCGGTGCGCTTCGGCCGCGAGTGGGCGTCCCTGGAGGAGATGGTGCTGCGCCGTGGCCTGTCCGTGCGGGACCGGCTGCCCGACCCGGCGAGGGACCACGACATCCACTACCGGGACCTCATGCGCGACCCGATCGGAGCCATCGAGGGCGTCTACGCGCAGTTCGGCATGACGCTGTCCACCGAGGCCGCTACTGCCATGCAGGCCTGGATCGACAGCCACCCGCAGCGCGAGCACGGCACCCACCGCTACTCCGCGGAGGAGTTCGGTCTGTCGACCGCGGGTCTTCGCCGTCGCTTCTCCTTCTACAGCGAGCGCTTCGGCATCGCCACCGAGGGCTCAGCGTGATCAACGACGAGAAGATCCTCATCACCGGCGCCTCCGGCATCATCGGGCTGCCTCTGGCACTGCACCTGGCGCAGGAGAACGAGGTCTGGGGCCTGGCCCGCTTCGCGTCACCCGGTGGCGCCCGCGCGGAGCTCGAGCAGGCCGGAGTGACGACCCGGGCGATGGACCTCGGGGACGGCGACTTCAGCGACCTCCCCGACGACTTCACCTACGTGCTGCACCTGTCCTGGATGCGCGCGGACCTGAGCCAGCTCGAGCAGGCGCTGCGCACCAACGTCGAGGGCCCGGGACTCCTGCTGCACCACTGCCGCACGGCCAAGGCGGCGCTCGTGATGTCCGGGATGGGGATCTACACGGGCAACACCGACCCCTGGCACGCCTACACGGAAACGGACCCGATCGGTCGCGGCGCCACGGCGTACGCACCCACGAGCCCCGCGTCCAAGCTCGGCGTCGAGGCGGTGGCCCGCTACTGCGCCCGGGCCTACGAGCTGCCCGTGGTCATTGCCCGGCTCAACACGTTCATGGGGACGACGGACTCCTTCCCGGCGATGCACATCTCCGCGGTGCACGAGGGCAGGCCGATGGTCGCGCCCCATGACCCCAACCCGCACAGCCCCACCCACCTGCACGACATGCTCGAGCAGCTCGAACCGCTGCTCGACGCGGCAGCCGCACCTGCGCTGGTCGTGAACTGGTGCGGCGACGAGGTCGTCACCGCCCAGGAGTGGGTGGCCGAGGCAGGCCGCCTGTCGGGCAAGGAGGGCCAGCTCGTCCTACGCGCCCCCGATCCCGGGAGTCCGACCGGCACGCTGGCCGACGCCACGAAGAGGCGTTCGATCACCGGCCCTTGCACGTCCGACTTCTGGGCCACGTTCGCTGACCTGCACGCCACGATCACAGGAGGACCTTCATGAGGCTCGAGGGCAAGGTGGCGCTCATCACCGGCGGCACGCGAGGCATCGGACGCGAGCTGGTCGAGCGGTTCGCCCGCGAAGGCGCGAAGGTCGTGTTCACCGGGCGCTCCGACGCCGGCAACGAGGTCGCGGCCGCTGCCCGAGACCGCGGTGAGCAGGTCGTGTTCGCGAAGGGCAGCGCCGCTTCGGAGGACGACGTCCGCGACGCGGTCGAGACCGCGGTGAAGGAGTTCGGCACCCTCACCAGCGTCATCAACAACGCTGCGGCCACGCACCTCACGGGCCCGGGCAGGCCCGACACCAAGGTGGCCGACGTCGACACCGCCGTGTTCGACGAGATCATGCGGACCGGGCTCTACGGCACCTTCTGGGCCGCCAAGTACGCGATCCCTCACCTGACCGCGGCCGGTGGCGGCTCCATCACCAACATCTCCGCCGCCTCGAGCCAGCTGGCCATCCAGGGACGGCCGTCCTACCAGGCGTCGAAGGGCGCGATCAACTCGCTGACCCGGCAGATCGCCGTCGACTACGGCGGGGTGGGCATCCGCGCCAACGCGATCATCGTCGGCTTCACCAACACCGGCGGGGCGGAGCTCACCAAGATGATCGCCAACGAGGCCCTCATGGCCCCGGTGCGCAAGACCATCATGCTGCCCCGCTTGGGGCTCCCCAGTGACATCGCGAGCGGCTGCGTCTACCTCGCCTCCGACGAGGGCGAGTTCATCACGGGGGTGCTGCTGCCCATCGACGGTGGGCTGACGTGCCACCTGGAGATGCCGGACACCTCGGCACTGGCCGCGTTGGGCGAGTGATGGCCTCCGTGCCCAAGCCCCTGGGCATCGACCGCCCCTACCTCGCCCGCACCGAGCGGCTGCCGCGGCACCTCGACCAGGTCACCCCCGCTTGGCTCACGTCCGCGCTCGCCCAGAAGTACCCGGGCATCGTCGTCCGCGACTGGGAGGTCGTGGAGACCAAGAACAGCCACACCACGAAGCTGCGGGTGCGGCTGGACCTCAACGAGGTCGGCGTCGCCGCCGGAATCCCCGAGCAGGTGTGCCTGAAGGCCAACTGGTCCGGCCTGCGCACGGGGCTGATCGCGGAGCGCGAGGCGCGCTTCTACCACCTGATCGGCCAGGGCCTGGACTGCCCGGTTCCGAAGACCTGGTTCGCCGACTGGGACGCCGACGGCAACGGCAACGGCGTCGTGATGATGGAGGACCTGAGCATCTCGCCAGGTCAGTTCGGTGCGAGCGACGACCACCTCGGCGTGGACCGGGTCGCCGAAGGGCTGGCCTCGCTCGCCGTCATCCACGGCGCGCTGTGGGGCGACCCCCAGCTCGACGCGTTCGCGTGGTTGGCGCCGTCGATGGGGACCGAGAACGACAGCGAGCAGGTG
>JAODNB010000026.1 GCA_025464795.1 Frankiales bacterium | reverse complement strand
GCGTTCGAGTTGACCACGTCCCCGAGCAGGAGCTCGGAGCCGACAGCGAGCACCGCCCCCTTCACGCGCCGCGGGCCGCCTTCCGAGCGCGCTTCATGGCAGCCCTGGCACTGGTCTGCCGCAGGGTCAGAGCCCTTGCTACGTAGTCGATCCCCGTGAGAGCAGTCACTGCGACAGCCAGCACCATGACCCAGGCGCGCCCGGTCGCGAGCAGGCCTGTGAGCGGCAGGACGTAGAACCCGATCGCGAGCCCCTGCAGGAGCGTCTTCAGCTTCCCGCCACGGCTCGCCGGGATGACCCCGTGGCGGATCACCCAGAAGCGGAGCAGCGTGACGCCGACCTCACGGACGAGGACCAGGACCGTGACGTACCACGGCAGGTCGTCGAGGGCCGACAGCCCGATGAGGGCAGCTCCCGTCAGCGCCTTGTCGGCGATGGGGTCGGCGAGCTTGCCGAAGGCGGTGACCAGGTTGCGGCTGCGGGCGATCTGCCCGTCCACCCGGTCGGTGTAGGACGCGAGGGCGAAGACCCCGAACGCCGTCCAGCGCCAGCCGTGCTGATGGCCCCCGTCGGCGAACAACGCGCCCACGAAGACGGGGACCAGCACGAGGCGGAAGACGGTGAGCGCGTTGGCGATGTTCCAGGCGCTCGCGGCTGACAGAGGCGCAGCCAGCGGTTCCTCGGCGGCGCTCACGCAGGTACACCCACCAGGTCGACGCCGGCCGAGGCGACGACGCGCACGCGCACCACCGCACCGATCGGGAAGACGCCGCGAACCGTCGTGCTGCCGTCGACCTCGGGGGCCTGGTGCAGCGCACGGCCCTCGCTGATCCCGTCCTCGACAGACTCGACGAGCACCTCGAGCACCTCATCGATCCGCTCCTCGGCACGCTGCGAGGTGAGCTCCTCAGCGAGGGCGGTGAGGCGCTGCACGCGCGCGTCGACGACCTCCTGAGGCAGGTGGTCGGGCAGGCCCTCGGCTTCGGTGCCGTCCTCGTCGGAGTAGCCGAAGACGCCGATGGCGTCGAGGCGGGCCTCGACGAGAAAGCGCTCGAGCTCGTCGACGTCGTCTTCGGTCTCCCCGGGGAACCCGACGATGACGTTGCTGCGGACGCCCGCGGTGGGCGCGGCCGAGCGGACGTCCCGGAGCAGCTGCAGGAAGCTGTCCGTCCCCCCGAAGCGACGCATCCGCCGGAGCACCGTCGGGCTGCTGTGCTGGAAGGACATGTCGAAGTACGGCGCGACGCCCGGCGTGGAGGTCAGCGTCTTGACGAGGGTCGGTCGCATCTCGGCCGGCTGCAGGTATGACAGCCGCACGCGCGGCACGATCCGTGCCAGCTCCGGCAGGAGCGTCTCGAGGAGCTTCAGGTCTCCGAGGTCCTTGCCGTACGACGTGCTGTTCTCACTGACGAGCACGAGCTCCTGAACGCCGTGGTCAGCGAGCCATCGGGCCTCCGCGAGCACGTCCGACGGGCGACGGCTGACGAAGGCGCCCCGGAAGGACGGGATGGCGCAGAACGAGCAGCGGCGGTCGCAGCCGCTGGCCA
The DNA here is from genome assembly GCA_025464795.1 of Frankiales bacterium. Taxonomy (GTDB): domain Bacteria; phylum Actinomycetota; class Actinomycetes; order Mycobacteriales; family SCTD01; genus RYN-111. Next base: position 1,551 of record JAODNB010000026.1, on the reverse strand, counting down.
GCTTGAGGGCGGCCACCGGGGCGTCGTCCAGCCGCTTGCGCAGGACGTTCGGGCCACCCGCGTGGCCGGGGATCCCGACCTCCAGGTCCGCAGCGGGCTGCTGACGCTCCACCGGGCTGATCGGGAGGAGCTTCCTGCGGTCTCCCGGGGTGTGGCTCTCGACGTGTCCTCCGTCGAGCACGGTCTGGAGGTGGCTGGACAGGTCGGCGTAGGAGTCGAACCCGAGGACCGCGTCGGCCTCGGGGAGCTGAGCGGCAAGCTCCTTGCCGTACCTCTCCGCGAGGCATCCGACGGCAACCACCTTGGCGCCGGTGTCACCGGCTGCGAGGAGGGTGTCGATGCTGTCCTTCTTGGCCGACTCCACGAAGCCGCAGGTGTTGACCACGACGACGTCCGCGTCCTCATCGGTCAACGTCCACCCGGCGGCATCCAGCCGTCCCGCCAGCTCTTCTGAGTCGACCTCGTTGCGGGCGCAGCCCAGCGTGACGAGTGACAGGCGACGGGACACGCGGTGAGTCTAGGTGGGAGGCAGCAGGCTAGAGGGCCGTCAGGCCGGCGGCCGTGCAGGCGAAGCGCCGCACCTTGCCCGAAGCGCCTGCAGGCCCGCTGTCGCGACCGCCGCAGTTGAGGTTCACGGCGAGCGCGTTGCCGACGGTGACGCGCAGCCGCGTCGGGTCGTTGAAGTCCTTGAACTCGCCGTCCCGCAGGACGCCGCTGAAGAGCACGCCGGCGGGGCTGCTGATGCTCACCCAGCTGTTCCCGCCGATGAGACGGAGCCGGAGCTGGGCGCCCGTCACGGGCGGCTTGGAGGCGACGGACTCAGGGTTGGGCGTCTGCACGACCGGCTGCCCCGTCACGGCTGGAGTGCTCGTGGGCGACGCGGCCAGGGCCGTGGGGGCCTTGTCGGAGGGTGAGCTCAGCGATCCGACGCCGATGATGACGAGGAGCACCGCGGCCGCTCCCGTCAGTGCCACACCCCACCGCGGACCCCGGCGCTCCGGCGTGAGGGCAGCTGCCGCGCTGGCTGCGAAGGCGGTGCCACCGAAGGAGGTCACGGGCCCAGGGACATGCGTCGCCTGGTCCAGCAGTGCGGGGGGCGCGGCCTGGCCCTGCTCGCGGTCGAACAGCTGCAGGAAGGGTGCGGGGTCGATCATGAGCGCGCTGGCGATGGACTTCAGGTGACCACGGGCGTAAACCGCTCCGCCGCTGGAGCCGAACCGGTCCGCCTCGAGGTCCCGGATGACCGTGGCCCGGATCTTCGTGTGCGAGCTGATCTGCTCGACCGTCTTGCCTGCCGCCTCGCGTGCTTCCCGGAGCGCAGCCCCGAGGCCTGGCTCGGCGCTCTCGGTCTGCACGGGTGGGGACCTCTCGAGGGGCGGGGGGTTCGGGTGCGAGTCTAGGACCGCCGCCACCACATCGACAAAGCCACCGGATCCCCCTGAACCTCGAACAGGTGACTCACGTCACTCCGGGCCCCTCACGACGACTGCCGTGCCGGATCAGCCCCGGCTGCGCGTGCCGAAGGTCACGGTGCATGAGCACCTGGTCGAA
>JAODNB010000203.1 GCA_025464795.1 Frankiales bacterium | reverse complement strand
CCGGTGAGCTTCGGCATCTGGTTGTCGAGCAGGATCACGGTCGGGATCGGCGGCGGGTTCAGCGCGCGGAACTTCTCGATCGCATCGTGACCGTCCACGGCTTCCGCAACGACCTCTATGCCTGCGGCTTCCAGGATGTGCGTGGCGAGAAAGCGCATATCGGGCGCGTCATCCACCACCAGGATGGTCACCGGGGAAGCCATGCAATGACGGTATCAGTGCGCCAGAGGCAGCTCGAAGACGAAGGCGGTGGGGCTGCCGGGGACGCTGTCGCACCAGATCCGGCCCTGGTGGGCCTCCACGATCCGGCGCACGATGTACAGCCCCAGGCCGGTGCCGGAGACGGCGTTCGGGTCGCCCCGGACGAACTTCTCGAAGATCCGCTCCCGGGCCTCGGCGGCGACGCCGGGGCCCTCGTCGACGACCGACACCCGTACGAGCTTGTCGTACAGCTCGGCGCGCACGACCACTGGCTTCTCGGGCGGGGAGTTCTTCAGGGCGTTCTCGACGAGGTTGCCGATCACCTGCTGGAGCCGGTCAGGATCGGCGTCCACGGGCAACGGGGAATCGGGCAGCTGCAGGTCGAGGACGTGCTCCGTGCTGACCCCCGAGACCGCAGTCCGCAGCTCGGCGGCGAGGTCCACCCGGCGGAAGGCATAACCGAGCCGGCCGGACTCGATGCTCTCGGTGTCCAGCACGTCGCGGGTCATGGCCTGCAGCCGGCGGGCGTTGGTGACGGCCCGCTCGACGGCACTGCGGCGGTCGGGGTCGCTGAGGGCGTCCCAGTGGTCCACCGTGGTCTGCAGGAAGCCGAGCACCCCGGCGACAGGGGTACGAAGCTCGTGCGACACCACGGAGATGAACTCCGCCTGGGACCGGGTGAGCTCGGTCAGCCGTCGCTCCTGCTCACGCGCCTGACTGAGCCGTCGGACCAGGATGACGACGACGGTCAGGCCGACGGCCAGGAGCAGCAGCACCAGGATGAGCCCGGCGCGCTGGAGCGGCCCGGACAGCGGCCCCTTGAACTGCGAGGAGTCCTCCCGGAACACCACCCGCCAGCCCAGGGTGGGGACGCTCTCGATGAAGGCGATCTGCTTGCCGAGGGTCGACTCACCGAAGTGGGCGGTCAGCAGCCGCGGATCGTCGGTGGGCTGGCCGAGCCCGCTGGCGCGGGTGGTGGCGACGACCGAGCCGGTGCTGTCGAGGAAGAACCAGGCGGCGCTGGACGGGTTGTGCTTGCCGAGCTGCGCGATCTCCTGCTGGAAGGGGGAGGTGCTCGTCAGTGCCTGCTCCAGCACCAGGGCCCCTCGTACGCTGCCCGGCGTCTTGCCGCGGATGGCGACGACGAACGCATAGCTCGGCAGCTCGGTGGTCAGGCCCTTGGTCGTGACGGGCAGCACGATCGCGGGCGCCGAGGCGAGCTGGGCCTTGGCCTTGTCCCAGGTGGGCGCGGTGAACGTCGAACCGAGGGCGCCGGGGCGGAGCAGGACACCGGACGTGACCTTGTCGTGGGCGTCGAGGAGGTAGAAGCCCGACTGCGCCTTCGGGTCCACGTCGAAGGTGTGCAGGACGGCCTGGTCGGCTTTGCTCCCCGGCACCAGCTCCCACGGGGAGTTGCCGAGTCCGGCGACGGCACCGAGCTGGGCGCTGACGCGGGCGTTGAAGCTGTTGGCGGTGGCCTGCACCTGGGCGAGCTTGGCCTGAGTCAGCGCCTTGATGCCCTGGTTGCTCGCGCCCCGCAGCAGCAGGACCACGCTGGCACCCACGAGCAGCACCAGGATGCCCGCGAGCAGCGGCGCGAGCCGATCACGCAACCGGGACATCGACGGCTCCTTGCTCCTGCAGGACCCGCGGGAACGAGACCACGAAGCGGGCGCCACCCGAGGGCGCCGACCGGACGCTGGCGGTGGCGTTCATCGAGGCGGCGTACTCCGAGACGATGGCCAGCCCGATCCCGGCTCCGCGGGTGGTGCTGACGGTGTCTCCGCTGCCTCGGAAGAACCGGCTGAAGACGCGCTCGCGGTCGGCCTCGGCGACGCCGCCGCCCTCGTCGTCGACGAGCAGGGTCGCCCACTCGTCCTGGGTCTGCAGCGTGACGGTGATGGTGGTTCCTTCCGGGGAGTACTTCGCGGCGTTGCCGACCAGGTTCGTGACGATCCGCTCCACGGCCGAGGCGGAGCCCCGGACCAGGCACCCAGGCGCCAGCTCGCACCGCAGGTGGTGCCGGCCGGTGAGGTCGGTCTGCTCCTCGAGGATCGCGGCGATCCGCTCGCCGAGGTCGAGCAGCTCGTCCCCGGCCGGGTGCAGACCGCGTTCGAGGCGGGAGAAGTCGAGCAGCTGCTCGATGAGGGTCTCGAGCCCCTTGGCGTTGGCGAGGACCCGCTCGAGGAAGACCTTGCCCTTCTCGGCCGGCAGGCTGTCCCACTGCGACAGCAGCAGGCCGGAGAAGCCCACGATCGCGGTCACCGGCGTACGCAGCTCGTGCGAGGCGGTCGCCAGGAAGATGGTCTTGAGCTCGTCGACCGAGCGCATCCGCTCCACGAGCAGCTGCTGCCGGGTGAACGCATCGGCGTTCGCCAACGTCGACCCGACGAGCTCGCTCGCGGTCGCCAGCGCCAGCAGGTC
>JAODNB010000198.1 GCA_025464795.1 Frankiales bacterium | reverse complement strand
ATGGCCCAGGGCCTGTGCCCCGTCTGTGGGACGAAGATGAACCGCATTCTCGGCAAGGCCTGACCCGCACCACAGCACCAGCCCAGCAGGACCGTTCCCCTCGGGGAGCGGTCCTGTTGTGCGTCTGTCTGCTACGAAACGGACGTGAAACCCGTTCTCGCTGCGCTCCTCGTCGCGGGCTGCAGCCTGGGGACGCACGCCCCGCAGCCGAAGCGCGCTAGCCCAGCGGCCTGGTCTGCGGCCCTGTGCGGTGGCCTGGAGGCCCTGATGAACGACCAGCACGCGCTCTCGGCCGGCTACCGCACCCAGGCCACCAGGATCGTCTCCCAGCCCGCGGTCTCCCGAAGGGTCCTCACGCGGGCCCTGGACGCGGTACGGACCGACTTCCAAGCCTCCGCGGTGACTGTGAAGGCCGTCGGACCACCTGACGTGACCGCGGGCACCTCGATCCAGGCTCAGGTCCTGGATGCGCTGCGGCGGGGCGGCCACGCGCTGGACGTCACGTTCGAGGGCCAGGACTCCCGGGACACCAGCGGACGGCTCACCCGGGCCCTGGAGGCCGAGCCCCGGTGCGACGGCATCGCCGGCTGAGCGGTCGTACCTGTGGGCAACGGCGCACGCTGTGGACAGCAGCAGCGATCCACAGGGCGACGGTGCCACGGTGAGCACCCGCTCCTCTGGAGGTTCCCGTGCGCCCCGTTCTCGTTCCCGCCGCCCGTCTGCTCTGGCGCGACCAGGAGACCCTGCAGCTCGGCCGCTCGGTCGTGGTCGAGGGGCTCGACCGGGCCCGGCGCACGGTGCTCCCCCTCCTCGACGGCACCCGTACCCGGGAGGAGGTCCTGCTCGCCGCGCCCTGCGACGACGCCGAGGAGCTCCTGCTGCTGCTCGAGGACGTCGGTCTGCTCGTGGACGTCGACACGCTGCACGTCGCCGGGCTGGACCGCACGGAGAGCGCCCGCCTGGCGCCGGACGTCGCCTCGCTGTCGCTGGTCCACGGCAAGCGGGCCGCCGCGGCTCTGCTCTCCCGCCGTGCCGCCCGGGTCGTCGTGCACGGCGGCGGCAGGGTCGGCGGGGCGATCGCCTCACTGCTGTCCGCCGCAGGGGTGGGGACCGTCGACGTGGTCGACCACAGCGCTGTGCGGCCCGCGGACACCGGCGTCGGAGGGCTGACCACGACCGACCTCGGTCGCAGTCGGGGAGACGCGCTGAACGGCAAGCTCAGCTCCGCCGCGTCGGACCGCACCCCTGATCTCGTGGTGCTCACGGACCACCGGCCGGACGGGAAGCTGCTCGTCCTGGCGGGGACCCCTCACCTCGTCGCCCGGGTCGAGGGGACGCTCGGGCTCGTCGGGCCGCTCGTGCTGCCCGGGAGCTCCCCGTGCCTGCGCTGCCTGGACCTCGTCCGGACGGCGCTGGACCCCGCGTGGCCGATGATCTCGGCCCAGCTGGACCGCGAACCACGGACCGCGGCGTGCGACGGGGTGCTCGCCATGGCGGTCGCCTCCCAGGCAGCGCTGCAGGCCCTCCAGCTGCTCGAGGGCGGCTCTCCGGGCGCGATCGCGGGCACCCTCGAGCTCGAGCTGCCGGGCTGGCGCTGGCGGCGGAGGAGCTGGCCGCAGCACCCCGGCTGCCCGTGCGCGTGGGCCCTCGCCGCCACGGCCTGAGTCACGTCTCTGCTCCCGAACGCGCGCTGGAGCCGGTTGGCAGGGAGACTGAGGGGGTGAGCGACATCCCGAAGCGCACCGTGACACGTGGTGCGAAGCTGGCGACCCTTCCGCTGGGGGTCGCCGGGCGGGGAGCGATCGGCCTGGGCAAGCGGATCGGCGGCCGGCCCGCTGAGCTCGTCGCCGCGGAGCTCCAGGCGCGCACGGCCGAGCAGCTGTTCCAGGTGCTCGGCCAGCTCAAGGGCGGGGCCATGAAGTTCGGCCAGGCCCTCAGCGTCTTCGAAGCAGCGCTGCCGGAGGAGGTGGCCGCTCCCTACCGCGCGGCGCTGACCAAGCTGCAGGAGGCGGCTCCCCCGCTGCCCGCGGCGACCGTCCACGCCGTCCTGACCGACCAGCTCGGTGAGGACTGGCGCACCAGGTTCCGGTTCTTCGACGACCAGCCGGCCGCGGCGGCCTCGATCGGTCAGGTCCACAAGGCGGTCTGGGCTGACGGACGTGACGTCGCCGTCAAGATCCAGTACCCCGGTGCAGGCAAGGCCCTCCTCGGCGATCTCCGGCAGCTCGGCCGGATCGCGCGGATGTTCTCCGCGTTCGTACCCGGCCTGGACGTGAAACCGCTGCTGCAGGAGCTGCAGGAGCGCGTCGCCGAGGAGCTGGACTACCGACTCGAGGCGCAGAGCCAGACGCAGTTCGCCGAGGCGTACGACGGTGACGACAGCATCTGCATCCCCCGCGTCGTCGACGTGGCGGACCGGGTGATCGTCACCGAGTGGGTCGAGGGCATCTCGCTCGCTGCGGTGATCCGCGACGGCACCCAGGACGAGCGCGACCACGCCTCGACGCTGCTCGCTCAGTTCCTGTTCTCAGGACCGGTTCTCGCAGGGTTGCTCCACGCCGATCCACACCCGGGCAACTTCCGCGTGCTGCCCGACGGTCGGCTGGGCGTCATCGACTTCGGAGCAGTGAACCGGCTGCCCGACGGGGCGCCGGAGCCCATCGGCCGGCTGGCACGGCTGGCGCTCGAGGGCAAGGCCGCTGAGGTGCTCGAGGCACTGAGGGGTGA
>JAODNB010000184.1 GCA_025464795.1 Frankiales bacterium | reverse complement strand
ACCTCGACCCGGCCCTCGGCGAGGACGAACAGCGCGTCGGCCGGCGAGCCCTGCACGATGAGGGTCGTGCCGTCGGTGGCCAGGACCTCGTCGGCGCCGCGCGCCAGTCGTTCCAAGGCAGTCCGCGGCGCCGCCGCGAACAGGTCGAGGGACTGCAGGGCTGTGACGCGCGGCGCCAGGAGCGTCACCGCGTCCGACACGCTCCGGTCGACGGCCGCCAGTCTCGGGAAGGTCAGGAGCACGACGACCGGGACCAGCAGCGAGTCGACCCACAGAGTGCCGTCGAGGCCCATGCTGGCCAGCATCAGTGGTGCGGCCAGCGTCCCTAGGGCCGCACCAAGGGTGATGAGCGCCCAGAAGACCCCGAAGACGCGGGCGATCATGTCGGGAGCCAGCGAGCGCTGCAGGGCGGTCATCGCCAGGACGTCGACGACCAGCGTCGCGACCCCGCGCACCACCTCGACGACGAAGGCGACCGACGGCTCGTGCACCCAGACCAGGACGAGGGTCGGTGCCGAGTAGGCCACCATGCCGAGCGACAGCACGACGGACAGCCGGGGCAGCGCCTCGAGCCGGTTCACGAAACCGGCGCCAAGGATGCCGCCCACGCCGAGCGCGACCAGCAGGTACCCGTAGCCCTCCGCACCGGTGCCCAGCTTGTCCCGGCTGAGGGTGACGAACAGGACCGAGTCGACGCCGTAGAGAAGCGTCGTGATGATGGTGAAGCCGGTGAGCAGCGCAGCAGTCGAGGAACCGACCACGGCTTTGACCCCGACGGCGACCTGGGCGAGCACCCCACCGTCCTGACGGACGTCGGTGGGCACGCTACGCGCCTCCATGCGGCTGAGGAGCAGCGCCGAGACCGCGAACGTCACCGCGTTCGCGGCCATGACGACAGCCGGCTGACCGGCGGCCAGGACCAGCGCGCCCACGGCGGGACCGGCCACGATCGCCACGTTGTTGATGAGCTCACCCAGCGCGTTACCAGCTGCCAGCTCCTCCTCGCCCAGCAGCTGGGGCGTCATCGCCGCTGTCGCCGGGGCGTAGGCGCATCCGACGGTGCTGCTGATCGCCGACAGCACGACCGCCACCAGGACGGGTGCGTCCAGCGCGGCCACCAGCGCCAGGCCGAGCATGGCCACGACCCGCAGGAGGTCGAGCACGATCATCAGCCGGACGCGTTCGAAGCGCTCGGCGATCACACCTGCGTAGGGAGAGGCGATCAGTCGCGGGACGAGCCGGGCCAGCATCGTCGCCGAGACCCAGGCCGCGGACGAGGTCTGCGCGTAGACGAACACGACAAGGGCGACGTAGTAGGCCCAGTCGCCCATGGCGGACTGGGTCTGCGCGATGCTGAGGAGCCGGAAGTCCCGGTGCCGAAGCGCGTCGCCATAGGACGCATGCGCAGCTGCCACGTCTCGTGTCCCCCTTGACCAGGGCCCACGATGCTCCTCGACAGATCACCCGGACAGGTCCGGATCAACCAGAAGCCCTGGTCCCTTGTGGCCACGAGGGCGGGCAAACGGCCCCAGATCAGACGTTGAAGCCGAGCGCCCGAAGCTGGTCGCGACCGTCGTCGGTGATCTTGTCCGGGCCCCACGGCGGCATCCAGACCCAGTTGATCCGCACGTCGTTGACGAGCGGCTCCAGAGCCGACCGGGTCTGGTCCTCGATCACGTCGGTCAGCGGGCAGGCCGCTGACGTCAGTGTCATGTCCAGCGTGACGGTGACGTCGTCGTGCACCTGCGCGCCGTAGACGAGCCCGAGGTCGACGACGTTGATGCCGAGCTCGGGGTCGACCACGTCCTTCATGGCCTCGATGATGTCGTCCTCGAGGGGCTTGGTCTTGATGGCACTGGCAGCCGTAGGTGTCTCGAGAACTGCTTCGACTGCGGCCTCGCTCGCGACGTCGCTCATGCTGGTGCTCCTCCCATCGCGACGGCCTGTGCCGTCGCGTCCTTCCATGCCATCCAACCCAGCAGCGCGCACTTGACGCGAGCCGGGTACTTCGAGACGCCCGCGAACGCGATGCCGTCTTCGAGAACGTCTTCGTCGGGCTCCACGGTCCCGCGCGACTGCATCAGCTCCAGGAACGCCTCGTGCGTCACGAGAGCCTCCTCGACCGCCTTGCCGATCACCAGGTCTGTCATCACGGACGTGGCGGCCTGCGAGATCGAGCACCCGTGACCGTCGTAGGACACGTCCTCGACGACACCGTCGACGACCTTGACGCGCACCGTGACCTCGTCGCCGCACGTCGGGTTCACGTGGTGAACCTCGACGTCATACGGGTCGCGCAGGCCCTTGTGGTGCGGGTGCTTGTAGTGGTCCAGGATGATCTCCTGGTACAGCGACTCGGTCATGGGTTGAGTCTCACAGCCAGAACGCCTTTACCCTTTCGATGCCCTCGAGCAGGGCGTCGATGTCGGACTCGGTGTTGTAGAGGTAGGACGAGGCGCGCGCCGTCGCGGGCACGCCGAAGCGGCGACACACCGGCGCGGCGCAGTGGTGCCCGACGCGGACCGCGATGCCGAGGTCGTCCAGGGACTGACCCACGTCGTGCGGATGCACGCCGTCGACGACGAACGAGACCGCGCTCCCCCGCATCTCGATCGAGTCCGGGCCGAGTACGGAGGCCCCTTCGAGAGAGCGGAGCCCGTCGAGAAGCCTTGCTGTCAAGGCGATCTCGTGCTCCTTGACGCTGTCGAGCCCGAGATCGGTGAGGTAGTCGCAGGCAGCAGCCAGCGCGACTGCCTGGCTGATGACCGGCGTGCCTGCCTCGAACCGCTCGGGCGCCTTGGCGTAGCTGGAGCCGCTCATCTCGACGACCTCGATCATCGAGCCGCCGCCCATGAACGGAGGCAGCGCGTCCAGGTCGCGCCCCCACAGGACGCCGACACCGGTCGGGCCGAGCATCTTGTGGCCGGTGAAGGCGTAGAAGTCGACGTCGAGGGCTGACACGTCGACCGGCTGGTGCGGAACGGCCTGAGCCCCGTCGACGAAGCTGAGCGCTCCGACCTCGCGGGCGCGCGCCGCCAGCAGGGCGACGTCGTTCTCTGAGCCGACGATGTTCGACACGTGCGTGAACGCGAACAGCTTCGTCCGCTCGTTGACGACCTCGTTCAGGTCCGACAGGTCGAGCCGACCCTCATCCGTCAGGCCGAGCCAGCGCAGCGTCGCGCCTGTGCGCTGGGCGAGCATCTTCCACGGCACCAGGTTGGAGTGGTGCACCATCTCGGTCACGCAGATCTCGTCACCCTGGCCGAGGTCTCCCCGCTAGCCGAG